>NZ_JBSGXZ010000004.1:0-145399 GCF_053610285.1 Lentzea sp. NPDC054927 | reverse complement strand
AACTTCGCCATCGGTTTCGGGCTTTTTATCTGCGGCCTGTTTTTGACTTTGGGGTGGCGCTGCCCCCCACGCTCAGAGCACCCAATCCCACGTTTCGTACCGGCGGGCCCGCACGACACCCGCCCGGCCCGACCTTTGTTCGCTCCAGGTTCACCTGGTTCATCCGAGCGTCACCGAAGCACACGGCTGTAAGTCATCCCCATTGGGGACAAGTCCTGTGGACAACTTTGCACCAAAATGCACAAGCGACGGTTTTCCCTCATGCGGACCCGTTCAGTTGTCCACATTTCATGCGGGACACTCGACGGTGTGACTCGCACCTGGTCCACCCCCGCCCCGATGGTCGCCGTCGCGTGGGTGCTCGCCCTCATGCTCGCCGTCGCGACGTTCCTCGCTGACGACAACGCGGGCCGTCTGCTCGTCGGACTGGCAACACTGCTGGTCAGCTACCTCGCGACGTTCGCGACGCTCGCCAGGCCGAGGCTCACCGCCGACGTGAACGGGCTCTCCGTGCGCGGGTTCGCGAGCACCACGCACCTCCCGTGGCACGAGGTGAAGATCAAGCTGCAGTCCACCCGGCGCCTCGGCAGGGAACAGCAGACATTGGAACTCGACGCCGAAGACCGTCTCGTGGTGCTCACGAAACTGGACCTCGGCGCCGATCCGGAAGAAGTCGCCGGCGTCCTGCACGCCTTGCGCCCGTAAAGCACAAATCAGCGGCAGGTCCGGGCGATCTCCATGATGACCTCCGCGTCGGTGTCGAGCTGAGCCGCGCGCAGGGCGAACATGACGCCGAGCAGCACGACCGCGGCCACCACGGCACCGATTTGGTAGACGTTGCGGTTCTGCGCGGGCGCCCTGACCATCGCGAGCGTCAGCAGGCCGCCGATCACGAACCCGCCGAGGTGCCCGAGCAGCGAGGCGTTGGTGAAGAGGTTCGACACCAGGTTGATCCCGACGATCACGACGATCGTCGAGATGTCCCGCTTCTGCCGCTTGAACACGATCAGCAGCGCGCCCATCAGGCCGAACACCGCACCGGACGCGCCGGCGAGCTGCTGGCAGACGGTGCCGAAGAAGAACGCCGCCGCACTGCCGCCGAGCAGCGACAGGAAGTACACGGCGCTGTACCGCAGCTTGCCCAGCTCCTGCTCGACAATCGTGCCCACCACGTAGAGGGCAGCCATGTTGAGGGCGAGGTGGATCAGCCCGAAGTGCATGAAGCCCGACGTGACGATGCGCCACCACTCACCGTTGGCGGTGAGATCGGGAATCATCGACGTCGCCGTGAACAGGCCCGACCGGGAGTTGTTCATCGGGCTGCCGGACTGCACGACCGTGACCACGTACGCGAGCACGTTGAGCGCGATCATCACCTGCGTGATGATCGGCCGGCTGTTCGAGACCTCCGCACCCGCGAGCGTGCGGGGACGGCGGACCGAACGCTGGCCCTCGTTGACGCAGTCGACGCACTGCATGCCGACGGACGCGTCACGCAGACACTCCGGACACATCGGACGGTCGCACCTGGTGCAGGTCAGCCGGGTGGGCCGATCGGAATGACGTGCGCACACCGGGGTTTCCGGCTGCGCTCCGATCGGCCCGTCCGGTGGCACGAGTGCGTCGCTCACGCGCGTTCGATCGTGATCCGCTCGATCTTGATGTCGTTGACCGGACGGTCGCCCGCGCCGGTCGTGGTGTTGCCGATCGCGTCGACGACGTCGCGCGACTCCTGGTCCGCCACCTCACCGAAGATCGTGTGCTTGAAGTTCAGCCACGTCGTCGGCGCCACGGTGACGAAGAACTGGGAGCCGTTGGTGTTGGGCCCGGCGTTCGCCATCGCGAGCAGGTAGGGCCGGTTGAACTGCAGTTCGGGGTTGAACTCGTCGGCGAAGCGGTAGCCGGGGCCACCGCGGCCGGTGCCGGTCGGGTCACCGGTCTGGAGCATGAAGCCCGCGATGACGCGGTGGAACAGGGTGCCGTCGTAGAACGGTCCCGACTTCGTTCCACCGGCGTTCACCTCGGTGTAGGTCTTCGTGCCCTCGGCGAGCCCGACGAAGTTCGCCACCGTCTTGGGGGCGTGGTCGGGGAACAGAGTGATGCGGATGTCGCCCTGCGTGGTGTGCAGGGTCGCCGTCACCTTGGTCCCGACGAAGGATTCATTGCTGTCAGCCACCACCCCATCGTGCCATCCACAGGCGGCGATGTTCAGAAAGGGGCACGATGGGTACCCCTGAGGCATAACCGGACGACAACGTTGTGGAGCACAGGATGGACGAGGTGGACGTCATGACCCGCGCCGGCGAGTCCGTTGGCAAGGCTGTCGGCACCGGTCTGAAGGCCGCGCGTCAGGGAGTCGTTCGCGCAGGTCACGCCGCCGAGGTGAAGCTGGCGGAGCGTGGCATCACGACCGACCAGGTGCGCGGCGTGCTGGTGGATCGAGCCGACACTCTCATGGGCAAGGCCGAGGACTGGGAGAAGCAGACCCGCCGCTCGCGCAAGCGCCTCGCCAAGAAGAGCGCGAAGACGCGCGCGGACCTCATGAGCAAGGCCGAGGTAGTTCGCAAGGAAGTCAAGAAGGCGGCCAAGCACGCGCGCAAGGACGCCAAGGTGCGCGCCAAGGAGATCCGCAAGGCCGCGGCCCAGCTCGGCGCCGACGCACCGAAGCGGCGCAGGTGGCCGTGGGTGCTCGGCATCCTGATCGCGGCTGCGGCAGCCGGCTACGTCGCGCTGACGCGCAGGCCGGAGGAGGTCCACCTGCAGGACGAGGAGCAGGCCCCGATGCCGGAGCCGGTCCTCAACGGCCAGGTGCCGACCCAGAAGGAACCGATCAAGTAGTTCCTGAGACGCAGAACGGGTGACCTTCCAGCAGGAAGGCCACCCGTTTCGCATGCCCGGATTTCAGATCTTGAGGCCCTTGACCGCTTCCTCGGCGATGCGGCGCGCCTTGATCGACTGCTTCTGGTTCGTCGTCACGACCACGGCGGCATCGCCCTTTGAGACGGCGTAGACGACACCGGTGTCGTTGCTGACGTACCCTCCGGCCCACCCCGTGGGCGAGCTCGCGGGCTGTGAACCGTCCGGCGCCGCCGCGTTCACGATCGACTTGGCCACCCGCTCGTCACCGACGTACACCCGCACGGTCAGCTGGATCTCGGTCGCCGTGGCGTAGAAGAAGCACGCCGGGTGCGGTTCGTCCGTTGACAGTTTCACCTTCGGAACGCGCTGACCGTTCGCCTCGGCCACGAAACTGGTCGCGAGGTACGGGCAGGGACCGTCGTTCACGGGCTGGGGTGCGGGCGGCACTGTCGGAG
The DNA here is from genome assembly GCF_053610285.1 of Lentzea sp. NPDC054927. Taxonomy (NCBI): domain Bacteria; kingdom Bacillati; phylum Actinomycetota; class Actinomycetes; order Pseudonocardiales; family Pseudonocardiaceae; genus Lentzea; species Lentzea sp. NPDC054927. The sequence continues at coordinate 142,085 of NZ_JBSGXZ010000004.1, read as the reverse complement.
CGGCGCTGGTCGTGGTGGTGACCCGCTGGGGCTGGGTCGTGGGAACCGGCACGTCCTGGGCGACGGGGGTGCCGCACGCGGCGAGTACGCCCAGCAGGGGCAGCAACAGTGCTCGTTTCATAGGGGCAACAGTCAACCAGATACCAAAAGCGCGTTGACCGGCACACTCTAATTGGTCCATACCTTTTGTGTCCTGCCCCTGCCCCGCACCCACGGAAGGACCTTGTTCATGGAGTTCCTGGAGCAACGACGAGAGCACGCCCTGGCGCTCTTCCGCATCGTCATCGGACTGTTCTTCTTGATCCACGGGGTGCAAAGGGTCATCAAGGGAGCCAACCTGGTGTCCTGGCCGGGTGGCCCCATGACCGTCATCGAGCTGGTCGGCGGCGGCCTCATCCTGATCGGCCTGTGGACGCGCTGGGCCGCGTTCATCGCGTCCGGTGCGATGGCCTACGCCTATTTCGTGGTGCACCAGCCGAAGGCCCTGCTGCCGATCGCGAACGGCGGCGAGCTCGCCGCGGTCTACTCGTGGGCGTTCCTGATGCTGGTGTTCACAGGGGCCGGCGCGTGGAGCGTCGACCAACTCCTCAACAAGTCGTCCAAGAAGTCACTCACCAACGCTTAAACGCACTGAAGCCCTGTTCGCAGCGGCGCGAACAGGGCTTCAGTGAATGCGATGTGGAGACGAGGGGAATCGAACCCCTAACCCCCGCCTTGCAAAGGCGGTGCTCTGCCAATTGAGCTACGTCCCCATGGATCCGGGGGCGGCAGGCCGCCCGCGGGATCAGTCCGTGGGAGCGGTGGCCTCGCGCCACAGGTCCGCGTCGGCCTTGGCCGAACGGCTGCGCTTGACGAAGAACAGGACCGCACCGGCGACCACGACGAGTGCGATGATCTTCTTAGCCACTGGAAACCCTCCAAGACTGTTATGCCCCGACCTACCGCACCAGCCTACAGGCTTCGCGAGACTTGGGCCGGGGCTCCGGGATGCAATCCCAGACATAACGATGATGATGATTCGAAAGAAATCGAGTGGGCCTAGGAGGACTTGAACCTCCGACCTCTTCATTATCAGTGAAGCGCTCTAACCGCCTGAGCTATAGGCCCTCGATCATCACCCCTTGGGGCAACGAGGAAGACCTTACAGGATCGTCCTTCGCTGCCCCAAATCCGGGGGTCACTCACGCTCGGAGAGCGTCAACTCCAAGCCACCGGCCAAGTCCGCGGACACGTTGTAGACGAACGCGCCAACGGTTGCGAGGGCCGTGAACAGCACGATGTTGACCGCACCGATGATCGCCGAGACGCCGAACACGCGGCCGGCACTGATCAACGGTTCGCCCGGCTCGTTGGCCTGGAGCAGGTCGTTCGCGGTGCTGTTGATCTTGTCCCAGACACCCATGCCGTGCAGCACGCCGTAGAGCACGCCGACCGCCACGAGCCACACGAAGAACAACGCGACTCCCAGCACCAGGGCGAGCTTGAGCACCGACCACGGGTCGACGCGCTTCACCTGGAGCGAGGCGCGCCGCGGACCGCGACCGGGGCGGCGGGCCGACGGAGTGGCCGCGGCGGGGCGGGCACTGCTGTTGCCCATGTTCACCGACGTGCGGCTGCTGCCCAGGCCGACCGGCACGGCCGAGCCCGTGACCACGGGCTTCTGCACCTTGACGGTGTCCGGGTCGGTCGACGGGAACGCCGGCTCAGGGGTCGAGCCGGCGGACGGAACGGGCGGAGCGCCCGGAACCACGTACGCCTCGGTCGCGTCCTGGTGGGACGCTTCCGTGTCGTTCGTCACGCGCTGCCAGGGCGGCGGTGCGGAGACGATGACCGGCTCGTCGGCGGCCGGAGCCGGCGCCGGGGTGGCCGGAGCAGGTGTTGCGGCCGGAGCCGGAGTCGCCGACGCGGCGGCAGGAGCCGGCGTGTCGATCGAGACCGTCTTCTGCTCAGCCGGAGTGGCCGGAGCTGCCGGCGCAGCAGCGGCAGGAGCCGGAGTGTCCGGCTTGGCCGATGCGGGCTTGGCCGGTGCGGCGGCAGTCTCGGGAGCAGCTGCGGGCTTGGCGGCCTCGGCCGCCTTCTCCGCCGACACAGGCTTGGTCTTGTCCTGTGCGTTTCCACCCGAGGAACCGGAGGCCGACGGCGCGGCCGAGTCCGCCTTCTTCTCCGCAGCGTTCTGGGGAGTCGGCTTGGTGATCACCGCGGTCTTGTCCGCGTCCCGGCCTTCGCGGTTCTCGGGTGGAGTCACGAGCTGTCCTTAGCCTCTCGCTAGCAATTCCGGCTACTCAGCCGAGTCGGTGGGGCTGACTGCCTGGTCGTCGGCAGAGTCCTCCGCGACAGACGCCTCACCGTTAGTGACGTCGCTGGGCTCGTCCGCGTTGCGTGCGACGGCGATCAAAGTGGTGCTCTCGCCGAGGTTCATCAGCCGCACGCCCTTCGTCTGCCGTCCAGCCTTGCGCACCTGCTCGGCACGGGTCCTGATGACCCCGCCGCTCGAGGTGATGGCGTAGAGCTCGTCGTCTACGTCGACGATGAGCGCGCCCACCAGCCTGCCACGTCGGCGGTCGTGCTGAATCGTCAGCACACCCTTGCCACCGCGACCCTGGACCGGGTAGTCCTCGATCGGCGTTCGCTTCGAGTACCCACCGTCCGTCGCGACCAAAACGAACAGGCCTTCCTGCACGACGCCGACCGACAACAGCTCGTCCTCGGCGTTGAAGCGCATGCCCTGCACACCTGACGTCGCACGACCCATGGGGCGCAGGACGTCGTCGGTCGCGTGGAAGCGGATCGACTGGCCGTCCGCGGACACCATGAGCAGGTCGTCGTCGGCCGAGCAGAGCACCGCGCCGACCAGTTCGTCGTCCTCGCGCAGGTTGATGCCGATAAGACCACCCGATCGGTTGGAATCGAAGTCGGTGAGCTTCGACTTCTTCACCAGACCCTTGCGGGTGGCGAGCACGAGGTATGGCGACACCTCGTAGTTCTTGATCTGGATGACCTGCGCGATCTCCTCCTCCGGCTGGAACGCGAGGAGGTTCGCCACGTGCTGGCCGCGGGCGTTGCGGTTCGCCTCAGGCAGTTCGTACGCCTTCGTGCGGTACACGCGGCCCTTGTTCGTGAAGAACAGGATCCAGTCGTGCGTCGAGCACACGAAGAAGTGCGCGACGATGTCGTCCTGCTTGAGCTGCGCGCCCTGGACGCCCTTGCCGCCGCGCTTCTGCGCCCGGTAGAGGTCGGTCTTGGTGCGCTTCGCGTAGCCGGTGCGGGTGATCGTGACCACCACGTCCTCGACCGCGATCAGGTCCTCCATGGACACGTCGCCGTCGAACGGGATGATCTCCGTGCGGCGGTCGTCGCCGTACTTGTCCACGATGGCCATGAGCTCGTCGCGCACGATGGCGCGCTGCCGCTCCGGCTTCGCGAGGATGTCCTTGAGGTCCGCGATCTCGACCTCGATCTCGGCCAGCTGGTCGATGATCTTCTGGCGCTCCAGGGCGGCCAGGCGGCGGAGCTGCATCTCCAGGATCGCGTTCGCCTGGATCTCGTCGACGTCGAGCAGCTCCATCAGGCCCGTGCGCGCGATGTCCGGCGTCTGCGACCGGCGGATCAACGCGATGACCTCGTCGAGGTGGTCGAGCGCCTTGACCAGACCGCGCAACACGTGCGCGCGCTCCTCGGCCTTGCGCAGGCGGAACCTGGTCCGCCTGACGATGACCTCGATCTGGTGCTTCACGTAGTGACGGATCATCTGGTCGAGCCGCAGGGTGCGCGGCACGCCGTCGACCAGCGCCAGCATGTTCACGCCGAACGAGTACTGCAGCTGGGTGTGCTTGTAGAGGTTGTTCAGCACGACCTTCGCCACCGCGTCGCGCTTGAGCGTGATCACGATGCGCATACCGCTGCGGCTGTTCGACTCGTCCGCGATGTTCGAGATGCCCGTGAGCTTCGCGTCGCGCACGAGCGCGGCGATGTTCTCGACGAGGTTGTCCGGGTTGACCTGGTACGGCAGCTCGGTGACGACCAGGATCGTGCGACCCTTCGCGTCCTCGTCGACCTCGATGACCGCGCGCATCTTCACCGAGCCGCGGCCGGTGCGGTACGCGTCCTGGATGCCCGAGTTGCCGAGGATCTGGCCGTACGTCGGGAAGTCCGGGCCCTTGATCCGCTCGATCACGGCCTCGAGGGTCTCCTCGTCGGAGGCCTCCCAGTTGTCCAGCGCCCACACCACGCCCGACGCGACCTCGCGGAGGTTGTGCGGCGGGATGTTCGTCGCCATGCCGACCGCGATACCCGAACTGCCGTTGATCAGCAGGTTCGGAATGCGGGACGGCAGGACCGTCGGCTCCTGGATGCGGCCGTCGTAGTTGTCGCGGAAGTCGACGGTTTCTTCCTCGATGTCCGCGAGCATGTGCATGGCCAGCGGGGTGAGGCGGCATTCGGTGTAGCGCATGGCGGCAGCGGGGTCGTTGCCAGGAGAGCCGAAGTTGCCCTGACCGTCGATCAGCGGGTACCGCATCGCCCACGGCTGAGCGAGCCGCACGAGCGCGTCGTAGATCGACGAGTCGCCGTGCGGGTGGTAGTTGCCCATCACGTCGCCGACGACGCGGGCGCACTTGTTGTAGCCGCGGTCCGGCCGGAACCCCGAGTCGAACATCGAGTAGAGCACGCGGATGTGGACGGGCTTGAGCCCGTCGCGCACGTCCGGCAGCGCTCGGCCGACGATGACGCTCATCGCGTAGGCGATGTAGGAGTTCTGCATCTCCTGCTGGATGTCGACCGGCTCGGTGCGGTCGTGCTCCGGCGGAAGGGTCGTCTCAGTCACGGTTCTTCTTTCCTCTTCGCCAGCCGTGGATGTCTAGAACGAGCCGGGATCAGACATCCAGGAACTTCACGTCCTTGGCGTTGCGCGTGATGAACGAGCGGCGTGCCTCAACGTCCTCACCCATGAGCACGCTGAAGAGCTCGTCGGCGGTGGCGGCGTCGTCCATGGTGACCTGGAGGAGCACCCGGTTCGCGGGGTCCATCGTGGTCTCCCACAGCTCGGCGGCGTTCATCTCGCCGAGACCCTTGTACCGCTGGATGTTGTCGTCCTTGCCGAGCTTCTTGCCCGCGGCCAGGCCTTCCTTGATCAGTCCGTCGCGCTCGCGGTCCGAGTACGCGTACTCGGGCTCGATGCGCTGCCACTTGATCTTGTAGAGCGGCGGCTGGGCGAGATAGACGTGGCCGTGCTCGAGCAGCGGCTGCATGAAGCGGAACAGCAGCGTGAGGAGCAGCGTGCGGATGTGCTGGCCGTCGACGTCGGCGTCCGCCATCAGGATGATCTTGTGATAGCGCAGCTTCGACAGGTCGAACTCGTCGTGGATGCTCGTGCCCAGAGCGGTGATCATGCTCTGGACCTCGTTGTTCTTCAGCACGCGGTCGATGCGCGCCTTCTCCACGTTGATGATCTTGCCGCGGATCGGCAGGATGGCCTGGTACATGGAGTCCCGGCCCTCTTTAGCCGAGCCGCCGGCGGAGTCACCCTCTACGACGTAGAGCTCGCACTCCTCCGGGTTGGTGGAGCGGCAGTCCTTCAGCTTGCCCGGCAGGCCGCCGATGTCCAGCGCGCCCTTGCGGCGGACCAGCTCACGGGCCTTGCGCGCGGCCATGCGGGCCTGCGCCGACGAGACCGCCTTGCTGACGATCGTCTTGGCCTCGTTGGGGTGGCGCTCGAACCAGTCGGCCAGGTGCTCGTTCGTCGACTTCTGCACGAACGACTTGGCCTCGCTGTTGCCCAGCTTGGTCTTCGTCTGGCCCTCGAACTGGGGCTCCTTCAACTTCACCGAGATGATCGCGGCGAGACCCTCGCGGATGTCGTCACCGGTGAGGTTGGTGTCCTTCTCCTTGAGCAGCTTCTTCTCGCGCGCGTACTCGTTGACGACACGCGTCAACGCGGCGCGGAAGCCCTCTTCGTGCGTGCCGCCCTCGTGCGTGTTGATCGTGTTCGCGAACGTGTAGACCGACGCCGTGTAGCCGGTGTTCCACTGCATCGCGACCTCGACCTCGAGGTCCTCGCCCTTCGCCTCGAACGCGATGACCTTCTGGTGCACCGCTTCGCGGGTGTGGTTGATGTGGCGGACGAAGTCCTCCAGACCACCCGGGTAGTGGTAGACGCGCTCCTTCACCGCGGCCTGGTGGCCCTCGGCGTCGGCCACCTCGTCCTCCTCCGAGACCCGCTCGTCGCGCAGGACGATGGTGATCCCCTTGTTGAGGAACGCCATCTCCTGCAGGCGGCGCGCGATCGTCTCGACGTTGTACGTCGTGGTCTCGAAGATCTCCGGGTCGGCCCAGAACGTGGTGGTGGTGCCGGTCTCGTCGGTCGCCTCGCCCTGGCGCAGCTCGTGCGCGGGCTTGGAGCTCTCGTAGCGCTGGGTCCAGACGTGACCCTGGCGCCTGATCTCGAGGTCGACGGCGGTGGACAGCGCGTTCACCACGGAGATGCCGACGCCGTGCAGACCACCGGACACCGCGTAGGAGTCGCTGTCGAACTTGCCGCCCGCGTGCAGCTTGGTCATGACGACCTCGACGGTCGGCACTCCCTCGACCGGGTGCATGTCGATCGGGATGCCACGACCGTCGTCGATCACCCGGACGCCACCGTTGGCCAGCAGGGTGACGTCGACCTTCGTCGCGAAGCCGGCCATCGCCTCGTCGACCGAGTTGTCCACAACCTCCTGGACCAGGTGGTGCAGACCGCGCTCGCCGGTCGAGCCGATGTACATGCCCGGCCTCTTGCGCACTGCCTCCAAGCCTTCGAGGACAGTGATCGAGGACGCGCCGTACTCATTCTTCTTTGCTGACACGGGCCTGGAGTCTCCTCGCTGATGCGGGCCGTGCCCGCACGTGGATTGGTGACGCTCCCCGTGATTCTACCGGGCCACCCCGACAGAACGGGGGCAAGGACACCTTTGATTCGGTCACAGAGGCCCTCAAGTGACCGAAGGTGGGTGCGGACCGCTGAAACGGGGGTTCAAATCCGCTGGTGAACGCTCATTGAGCCACAGAACGGCCGCTGAGCCCTTGACAGGACCTCACCCGTAGGTGTCACGCGGACCGCGCCCAGGCGCGTGCCTGGGGCCGTGTCGCCAGCTCGGAGCGTCCGGTCCCTTGATCTTGAGCCTTTTGACGACGCCGTTGCCGACGCCTGCGGCGATCCGCTTGAGCAGATCGCGCTGCAGAAGGCGCAGCTGAGTGGCCCACGCCGTCGACGACGCCTGGACCGTCAGTTCCCCGTCACTGAGAGCGATCGGTGTCGCGTGCTCGGCAACGTCCTCACCTACTAATTTTGCCCAACGACCGAAGACCTGGCCACCCTGGAGTTGCTCGACCCAGCCGCGGTCCGCGGCGATCCGGGAGGCGATCCTGCCGAGCGGCTGCGGGTCGCGGTCGTCCGGTCCCGGACCCGACCAACGCCGGCGCCGGCGGTTGACCGGGCGGCCCTTCGACTTGCTCCCGGGGACCCTGCCGCGGGCCTTCGCACTGGCCTTCGCGGCCTCCAGAGCGGCCCGCGCGAGGTCAGAACCCTTCAGTGGCTCACCCTCAGGTGTGAATGAACCTGTGGACAAGTCCGGATTTGTGACGGAGTTATCCACACCATCCACAGACTTGTCCCCAGATGTGTGGGCGGGCACACCCGATCGAGCTACATGTTGGGGGTCTGAACCCGGTGAGTCAGACATGTCGTACCTCCCCGCCCTGAACCTCGAACCGAGCACCGCTGAGCTCGTCCGGAACGTCCTCCGCCACCGCCGCGGTGATCAGCACCTGCTCCGCGGCGGCCGCGACCTTGGCCAGCTGCTGACGCCGGCCGCGGTCGAGTTCGGCAAAGACATCGTCCAGCACGAGCACCGGTTCGATGCCGTCGACACGCATCAGTTCGTACCCGCCGAGTCTCAGCGCGAGCGCGAAAGACCATGACTCTCCGTGACTGGCGTAGCCCTTCGCCGGGAGTTCCCCGAGGGTGAGCTCGAGGTCGTCGCGGTGCGGGCCGACGAGGCACACGCCGCGTTCGATCTCCTGCCGCCGGACCCGGTCGAGCTCGGCCAGCAGCAGATCCTCGATGCTCTCCCTGTCCTCCGGAAGTTCGCCGACGCTCGACCTGTACGAGATCAGCGCCGGACGTGACTCCGGTGCGACCTCCGCGTAGGCCGAGGTCACGTGGTCCGCCATGTCGCGGACCAGCTTCATCCGCGCGGCCAGCAGCTCCGCGCCGTGCTGGGCGAGGTGCCCGTCCCAGACGTCGAGCGTCGACAGGTCCGCCGATCGAGAATGCTTCACCGTCTTCAACAACGCGCTGCGCTGCTTGAGGACACGGTCGTAGTCGCTGCGAACCCCGGCGAACCGCGGCGCGCGCAACATCAGCATCTCGTCGAGGAACCGCCGCCGGTCGCTCGGATCGCCTCGCACAAGAGAGAGGTCCTCCGGTGCGAACAACACAGTGCGCAGGATCCCGAGCACATCGCGCGGACGCGGCACCGGTCCGCGGTTGATCCGCGCCCGGTTCGCCTTGCCCGCCGTGATCTCGAGTTCCACGAGCAGCTCGCGGTCGTCGTTGACCACGGCCGCCCGCACAACGGCGCGTTGCGCACCGTGCCGGATCAACGGCGCGTCGGTGGCGACGCGGTGCGAACCCAGCGTCGCCACGTACCCGATCGCCTCGACCAGGTTCGTCTTGCCCTGGCCGTTGCGCCCGACGAGCACCGAGACGCCGGGCTCGAGCTCCAGGTCGGCGAGCTCCCACGAACGGAAGTCGCTGACCTGGAGGTGTCTGACGTGCACTTCGCTAGCTCTGGGTGCTGCCGGAGCCGGACGACGGTCCGGCCATGTGCACCGCGTGGCCACCGAACTGGTTGCGCAGCGCGGCGACCGCACGCATCGCGGGCGAGTCCTCCTGCCGCGACTGGAACCTCGCGAAGAGCGCGGCGGAGATCACCGGGAGCGGCACCGCGTTGTTGATGCCTTCCTCGACGGTCCACCGGCCCTCGCCGGAGTCCTCGACGTAACCGCGGAGGTCGTCGAGCTCCGGGTCCGACTCGAGCGCGCGCACCAGCAGGTCGAGCAGCCACGACCGCACAACGGTTCCCCGCTGCCAGGCCGTGATCACCGCACCCACGTTGTCGACGACATCGGTCTTGTCGAGCAGTTCGAAGCCCTCTGCGTACGCCTGCATCAGGCCGTACTCGATGCCGTTGTGCACCATCTTCGAGTAGTGGCCGGCGCCGACCTTGCCCGCGTGCGCGAAACCTTCCTCGCGCGGGCCTTCCGGACGCAGGGCGTCGAAGATCGGCTGCGCCTGCTCGACGTGCTTCGCGTCGCCGCCGACCATCAGCGCGTAGCCGTTGTCGAGGCCCCACACACCGCCGGACACACCGCAGTCGAGGTAGCCGATCTCCTTCTCCGCCAGCAGGTCCGCGTGGATCCTGTCGTCGGTGAACTTGGAGTTGCCACCGTCGATCACGAGGTCGCCGGGCTGCAGCAGCTCGGACAACTCGGTCACGGTGTTACGGGTGATCTCGCCGGCGGGCACCATCACCCACACGACGCGCGGCGCTTCGAGCTTGGACACCATGTCCGCCAACGACTCCGAGTCGCTGACCTCCGGGTTGCGGTCGTAGCCGATCACCTCGTGACCGGCACGGCGCACCCGCTCGCGCATGTTGAAACCCATCTTGCCGAGGCCGACGAGTCCGAGCTGCACGGTGTTCTCCCCTAAACGTTTCTGTTACCCGGTAAGGGTTTTAGCCGGGCAGGCGAACGGGCATCAGGAGGTACAGGTAGCCCGGTGCCACGTTCCCATCCTCGTCCACCGGCTTGAGCAACGCCGGTCGGCTGGGTGTGGTGAAGGACAAGTGGACTTTCTGGGTTCGAACGGCCCCGAGTCCGTCGAGCAGGTACCCGGGGTTGAACGCGATCGTGACCGCGTCGCCCGTGTACTCGACCGGGAGCTCTTCCTCGGCAGAACCCTCGTCGTCGCCACCGGCGGACAGGCGCAGACCGCCGTCCACGAACTCGAGGCGCACCTGCGTGCCGCGTTCGGCGACGAGCGACACGCGCTTGATCGCCTGCTGCAGCGCGTCGATGTCGATGATCGCGGCGGCCGAGTGCTCGCTCGGGAGCAGCTGGCGGTACTTCGGGAAGTCGGCGTCGAGCAGGCGGGTGGTCGTGCGCTTGCCGGTGCCGGCGAGGCCGAGCAGACCGTCGTTCGCCGCGAGGGACATCTCGACCTTGCCGCCGGACGAACCGAGCGTCTTGGCCGCGTCGCCGAGCGTCTTGGCCGGGACGAGCACCGCGACCTCGCCGAGCGCCTCGTCCGGCTCCCACGGGAACTCGCGCATCGCGAGCCGGAACCGGTCGGTGGCGACGAGGGTCAGCTTGCCCTCGCCGATCTCGACCCGGACGCCGGTGAGCATCGGGAGCGTGTCGTCCTTGCCGGCCGCGACGGCGACCTGGCCGACCGCCTCGCCGAAGACCTCGCCGGGAAGCTCACCGATGAGCTGCGGCATCGACGGCAGCGCCGGGTAGTCCTCGACCGGCATCGTCGGGAGGCTGAACCTGGCGCTGCCACAGCTGATCATCATCCGGGCGCCGTCGACCGCGATCTCGACCGGGTGGTTCGGCAGCGCCTTGGTGATGTCGGCGAGCAGACGGCCGGAGACGAGCGCACGACCGGCGTCGGCGATCTGGGCCGGGACACCGACCTGGGCCGAGACCTCGTAGTCGAATCCGGAGACCGTCAGCGCCTCGTCCGACTCCGCGTCGAGCAGCACGCCGCCCAGCACGGGAACCGGCGGACGGGACGGAAGGCTGCGAGCGACCCAGGCGACAGCGTCGGCGAGGCCGTCGCGTTCGACGCGGATCTTCATGAGGCGTCCTTTCCTCGACAGTCGACAAGCCCAACCACGACAACGTGCCAGTGGGGGTTAGGGAGCCTCGACCTCGGCTGACCCGAGGTGCGGAGCAACCACGTTAGAGCGTCCTGGCCCTTCCCGTCACTTCGGGGTTCGGGCACCGATCCCCGGGAGCTGTCCACGCTGTTTTGCTTTTGAGTTCTTTCTAGAAGAGATCAAACAGCAGTAACAGTAAGGGTTGTGGATTGTGGGGACAGCCCTTAAACCTGCAGGTCAAGGTGTCACCCACCATGTGGACTAAGGGGGGATGGCACCCGGGGACAGATCGGCGCACCCGGGGACAGCCAGTTGTGCACACCTCTCGATCCACAGATCGTCCACAGTTGTCCCCGGGTGCGTCCCCGGGTGCGGGGCAGTTGTACCCGGGTGTTCAACAGGCTTCCGTGGCCAGATCGTGGCCTGGGTCTCAGACTTTTCCAGTTGTCCCCACCCCTTCGAGTGCGGTGGGCGAACAGAAAGCCCGGTTCCGCGGCCGAGGACCCCTCGACTCCACCCGGGTTCGAGCGCGCGCGTACGGCTCGTGCGCTGGTCTCTCGCCGTTGGATGTCGTTGTATCCCGCGGTGCTTCCCGGGTGCGGCGGGCCGATGCGGCTCCGGCTGCGACCGGATGCGTCCCGTTGCGGGCGAACGAAAAAGGGGCCCTCCGAGTCGGAGGACCCCTTCGTTGCTACCCGGGTCGGATCAGGGCGTGTGGCGGGCGCGCTGCTTGATCCGCGACGTCAGTTCCTGCACCTGGTCGTAGATCCGCCGGCGCTCCGCCATCTCCTTGCGGATCTTCTTGTCCGCGTGCATGACCGTCGTGTGGTCGCGGCCGCCGAACGTCTGACCGATCTTCGGCAGCGACAGGTCCGTCAGCTCGCGGCACAGGTACATGGAGATCTGCCGCGCCTGCGCGAGCGCCTTCGTCTTACCAGGGCCGCACAGGTCGTCGATCGACACTCCGAAGAACTCCGCGGTGACCGCCATGATCGTCGGGGCGGTGATCTCCGGCGCGTGCGAGTCGGGGATCAGGTCGCGCAACACGATCTCGGCGAGCTGGATGTCGACGGGCTGGCGGTTGAGCGACGCGAACGCCGTGACGCGGATGAGCGCGCCTTCGAGTTCGCGGATGTTGCGCTCGATGCGGGAGGCGATGAACTCCAGCACGTCGGCCGGGGCCGCGAGCCGGTCCTGCGCCGCCTTCTTGCGGAGGATCGCGATCCGGGTCTCGAGCTCTGGCGGCTGGATGTCCGTGATCAGACCCCACTCGAACCGCGTGCGCAGGCGGTCTTCCAGCGTCTCCAGCCGCTTGGGCGGCCGGTCGCTCGACACCACGATCTGCTTGTTCGTGTTGTGGAGCGTGTTGAACGTGTGGAAGAACTCCTCCTGCGTACCTTCCTTGCCCTCCAGGAACTGGATGTCGTCGACGAGAAGAACGTCGATGTCCCGGTAGCGGCGCTGGAAGGCGACCTTGCGGTCGTCACGCAGCGAGTTGATGAAGTCGTTGGTGAACTCCTCGGTCGACACGTACCGCACGCGCATGCCGGGGAACAGGCGCTGGGCGTAGTGCCCGACGGCGTGCAGCAGGTGCGTCTTGCCGAGGCCGCTCTCACCCCAGATGAAGAGCGGGTTGTACGCCCGGGCGGGAGCCTCGGCCACCGCGACCGCCGCAGCGTGCGCGAACCGGTTCGAGGCGCCGATGACGAACGTGTCGAAGTTGTACTTCTCGTTCAGCCGGGTCTGCGACGGCGACGGGTTCGCGGGCCGGGTGTACGGCATGTTCCCGTTGGGGGTCGCGCCACCCGCCGTGTTGAACGTCGGCCAGATCTCGGTGACGGCGGCGAGCGCGTCGCCGGCTTCGTCGACCTCGTCCGAGTCCGAGCCGTCGGTGTCGCTGTTCGGGCTGACGTTTGTGATGGTCGCCTCGTCCGCGAGGACGGGCGTGTCGCCGTTGGGAATGCCCGACGGGATGCCGGGGACGACGGCCTGCACCGGGATCGGCGTGGTCGGCGGGCTCACCGGTTCCGGCGAGTCGACCTTCACCGCCAGGGAGACCGTGCGGCCGAGCCTGCGGGAGAGAGCCGCGGTGATCGGGTCGCGCAGTGCGCGTTCGATCGCCTCTTTCGCGAAGTCGCTCGGCGCCGCGAGCAGGGCCGTTCCGTCCAGCAATCCGATCGGACGGGTGACCCTCATCCACGCGCGCTGCTGAGGGGACAGGTGGCTGGTTGCTAGCTCCTGCACCACCTCGGCCCATACGAGACCAAGGTCGACCTGCTGGTTCGACACCTCCGCGCTCCCCTCCCCTCCGCCGGAGTCGCGAGACTCCACATGTGGACACGGAGAATAGAGGCATCCACAGAGTTATCCACAACTGTGCACTAAACGGTGCGTTGTGTTGCCGGATCGGTGGCGGCTCCCACGCCAGCTCCGGCATGCGCGAGGCAAGCACGGTAACAAGGCCCGCCACGCCTCACAAGACGTGGCATCTGCCACCCCGATTTGGTCGTGGCACCCGGGCGTGCGTACCCTCATATGAGTCTCCCGCTTGCGACGGGCGCCTTTGTCGCGCCTACGTCCACTGCTCGTTGGGGACACCAACCAGGCTTGTACGCAGTGAAGCACCGGGAGAACCAGCCGTGAGCAAGGGTAAGCGCACCTTCCAGCCCAACAACCGCCGCCGCGCGAAGACGCACGGCTTCCGGCTGCGCATGCGGACCCGCGCCGGCCGCGCCATTCTGGCCGCGCGCCGCAGCAAGGGCCGTGCCACGCTGTCCGCCTGACAGCGGCTGGTAAGCGCAGCGTCGTCGTGCTCCCACCGGCCGCCCGGCTCACCCGCAGCCAGGACTTCGGCCTGGTGGTCCGTCGAGGCCGCCGCGCCGGACGGCCCCGGTTGGTCGTCCACGCCTTGATGCCAGACGTGCCCACCTTGGATTCGTCCAAGGTGGGCTTCGTCGTGAGCAAAACAGTTGGCAACTCGGTGGTCCGCCACCGGGTCTACCGGCGTCTTCGCCACGTGGTCCGCCCGATCTTGGCCGATCTGCCACCGGGAACTCTCGTCGTCGTACGAGCGTTGGCCCCGGCAGCGGAAGCTTCGAGTTCCGAGCTGTCCGCCGACTTCTCGTCCGCCCTGCGCAAGGTGCTGCGATGACCACGTTGCCCGCCAAGGTCGCACTCCTGCCGGTGCACTTCTACCGGCGATTCATCTCGCCGCTGCTGCCGCCGACATGCCGCTTCTACCCGAGCTGCAGTGCGTACGCGGTGGAGGCGTTGACCGTCCACGGTGCGCTGCGCGGAACCTGGCTGACGATCCGCCGGTTGCTGCGCTGCGGACCCTGGCACCCTGGAGGCCTGGACCCCGTTCCGCCGAGGCGGCAGGTCCCCGACGTATCCACCGAGGAGTAGCTCCGTGCTCAACTTCATCTACTACCCGGTGTCCTTCATCTTGTGGTGTTGGCACTGGGTCTTCGGCAAGGTCTTCGGTGAGTCGAGCGGCTTCGCCTGGGCGCTGGCCGTGATCTTCCTGGTCTTCACCCTCCGCGCCATCCTCTTCAAGCCGTTCGTCGGCCAGGTGCGCTCCATGCGAAAGATGCAGGAGTTCGCGCCGGAGATGCAGAAGATCAAGAAGAAGTTCCCGAACGACAAGCAGCGCCAAGCACAGGAGATGCAGAAGCTGCAGTCCGAGCACGGCGTCAACCCGCTCGGCGGCTGCCTGCCGATGCTGGTGCAGATCCCGGTGTTCATCGGTCTGTTCCACGTGCTGCGGTCGTTCAAGCCCGGCTGGGGCGAGGTCTACTTCTTCGACAAGCAGGGCGTCGACTCGTTCGTCAACGCCAAGCTCTTCGGCACCAACCTCTCGACGTTCATCACGATGCCCTCGGACCAGCTGGCCCAGTACGGCACCGAGCGCCTGAACGTCATCCTGCTGTCCGTGCCGCTGATGATCGTGGCGTCCATCGCGACCCACTTCACGGCCCGCCACTCGGTAGCCCGCCAGAACCAGGCCGCGCTGGACAACCCGCAGACGGCCATCATGAACAAGCTGACGCTCTGGATCTTCCCCCTGGGCGTCCTCGCCGGCGGCTTCTTCTTCCCCGTCGCGATCCTGCTGTACTGGCTGTCCAACAACGCCTGGACCCTCGGCCAGCAGCACATCGTCTACAAGCGGATCGACTCCGAAGAAGAAGAGAAGAAGTCCGCCGCCGTGGAGACCCGCCAGGCCCTGGCCCCTAAGCCGGGCGTCAAGCCGGTCAACCCGAAGAAGCCAGCACCGGGCGCCAAGCCCGCACCGGGTGCCAAGCCCGCGAACGGCGCCAAGCGGATGCCGACCGCAGGCCCCAGTGGAGCGCCGAAGCCTTCTGCCGACAACGCGAACGGCACGGCACCCAACACCGAGATCCCCGGCCTGACCCCAGGCCGATCCACCAGCAAGAAGCCGGGCAGCAAGAAGCGCCGCTAGTTTCGGGCGTTTGCCCCGGAGAGGAGACATCGTGTCGGAGACCTTGCAGGCGACCGACGACGTGGAGGCGTCGTCGCCGGCTGAGGCCGAAGCCGAGGCCGAGCCGCAGTCGCAGAGCAAGACCGAAGACCTGCTCGTCCAGGAAGGCGACATCGCAGGCGACTACCTCGAGCGCCTGCTCGACCTGCTCGACTACGACGGCGACATCGACCTGGACGTCGAAAGCGGCCGAGCCATCGTCAGCATCGACGGCGGCGAAGACCTGTCCAAGCTGGTGGGCCCCCGAGGGAACGTCCTCGAATCCCTCCAGGAACTCACTCGCCTCGCCGTCCAGCAGGAAACGGGAGTCCGCTCCCGCCTGATGCTCGACATCGCCCAGTGGCGAGCAGGCCGCCGCGCCGAACTGGCCGAAATGGGCCGCACCACCGCCGAAAAGGTCCTGGCCTCCGGCGAACGCGCGCGCCTGCACCCCATGACGCCCTTCGAACGCAAGGTCGTCCACGACGCCGTGGCCGCAGTCGCGGGCGTGCACAGCGAGAGCGAGGGCGAGGAACCGCAGCGCCGGGTAATCATCTTCCCCAAGCCCTGACGGCACCCGCACCACTCACGGCCCCTGGCTCCTACGGGAACCAGGGGCTGTTTGCTGTCCAAGGCGCGAGGTGGGCGCGAGGCGGTCACCGGGATGCGCTGGGGGGTGCGGGAGAGCCGGGCATGCGGCGAGATGGGCGCGGAGGGAGATGGCCGCGCGGTGAAGCCGTGGCGCGCGGTGATGTTGCCGCGGGATGTGGTGGCCGCTCGGTAGGGACGCGCCGACGGCACGGCGACAGGGTTCGGGATGCGCAGCGTGGCCGATGCGGGAACGCGGTGAGGGAAGGAACGCAGTGGCGTGAGATCTGGTGCAGTGCGATAGGTCGAGGGTGTGGCAGTCGTCGGTGGCACGGCTGGCATTAGGTTCGGTAGGCGCCGCGCGTGGTCGACGCGGGATGCGGTGAGCGCTGGAGAACGCGATGGCCTCAGATTCGGTGGCACCTGTGGGCGGCGCGGGACGCGGGCGCTGGGAGCGCGGTGGCGTGAGATCCGGCGGGAGTCGTGGGCGGTGGGTGCGGGATCCCGCACCGTCGGAGAGTCAGGCGTGATGGCTGCAGCGGAACCGGATAGGCGTCGGCGATCCAGTGGTCGTGGACTTGGCGGGCTCGAAGTGTGAGCCGGGCACGGGACGTGGTGGGCGCGGCGAGCAGGGTGTGGGCATGGTTGGTGGTGCGAAGCGAGCGCTCGGCGGTGGCGAGAGTCGGTGCGGGCGTCGCGCGCCTGAGTGCGATGGACGCCCGAACGCTCGGGCCGATTCGCTGCCGGACATCGGGTGGGGCGATGCGCCGCTGGGCACGCCTGGGCGCGTTGCCTCGGTGGGTGCGTCCCGCGTGCGGCGCCCCGCTGGGTAGCGGTGCACCCCCAATCGCGATCGTCGCGCAGCGGCGATGTACCCCCACGCTTCGTCCATGCCCGCGAGACCACGCTGGGACGGGACTCTCCAACGGAACCGGGTGTCACGGTTTCACGTGAAACGGCGCATCGCGGCCAGCCCACCAAGCGGCGAGCCAGGACTCCTGCTCCGCTGTGTCCGGCACCGGGAAGCCGCGGGCCGCCGAGATCAGGCGCCAGGCCTCCCCCGGCTCGACGCCGTCCATGCCCAGCAGCAGGCCGGCCAACAACGACGATCGCCCGATGCCGGCCCAGCAATGGAAAACGACGTGCGCGCCTGCTCGGTACAGCGCGTGGAGTGGCGCGACGATGGCGACGGCGTCCGCCACTACTGGTGCCGTGCGGTCCTCGATCGGGAAGCACACGTACTGGAGGCCGGCTGCGGTCACTACGTGCTCCTCGTCTACGAGGTCGCACTCGACTCGTTCGCTGTCGGTCTGGGCGGAGACGAGGACGTCTACGCCGAGGCGGCGGAGGTCGCGGATTTTGGCCTCCAGGAAGCGGCCGCCGGCTGGGTGGGACATGGTGGAGAGCTGTCCGGGGCCGGGGTGGGCGACTGTGTAGATGGTCGGGCGCAACTTTCCCCCAAGTTTCACGTGAAACAGCGCTCAGGATTTGGCGGAGCGCATGGTCGATCCGTCATGATGGTGCCTTGGCATTCGCCAGCTTTTCCACCGGCCGCTGGAAGGTCGCCGCCGCGTGGTTTCACGTGAAACGCTCACGGACGGAGAACATGGCCGGGGAGTTGCCCGACAACGCGAAGCTCGTCTTCGGTGAGCACGTTGAGCGTGCTGCCGAGTTCGTTCGGCTCCTGGAGGAGTACGGCGTCGAGCGCGGACTTATTGGTCCTCGTGAGGTCGACAAGATTTGGGATCGTCACGTGCTCAACTCGGCGGTGATCCAGGAGGTCATCGCGCCGAATTGTCGGACGGTCGACGTAGGCTCGGGTGCCGGGTTGCCTGGGGTGCCGCTCGCCATTGCGCGGCCCGACCTGAGGATCACGCTGCTGGAGCCGATGGCTCGGCGGATTGCGTGGCTTGAGGAAGTGAAGGAGCGGCTGCAGCTCGACAACGTGACCGTTCTTCGCGGGCGTGCGGAGGAAGGGCCGGTTCGGGCGCAGCTGAAGAACTGTGACGTGGTTACTGCGCGCGCGGTGGCTCCGCTGGAGAAGCTCGCGCGGTGGTGTCTGCCGCTGCTCAAGGGTGGCGGGCAGATGGTGGCGCTCAAGGGCGAGCGTGCGCAGGAGGAGCTCGATCGCGACGGCGCGGCGGTGCAGAAGGCTGGGGGCACCAACGGCCACGCCGTCGTTGTGGGAGCTGACGTACTTGAGGTGCCTACGACGGTGCTGATTGTTGAGCGCCAGACGAGGAGGGACCGGTGAGCGTGTATCCAGAGTTTCAGGCTGCCGATGTTCCACGTGAAACCGGACCCAAGCAGAAGCCGAAGACCAAGCCGACCAACAACGGAGATGACAGCGCCGTGGTGTGGACCCCGATCGCAGAAGAGGCGGCACGTGCGGCAAGCGTGCTGCACCCCGACGAGTCACTGCTCCCCCGGCCTACGCATCGCCGGGTGATCACCGTCGCCAACCAGAAGGGTGGCGTGGGCAAGACGACGAGCACGGTGAACCTTGCCGCGGCGCTCGCCATTCACGGGCTCAAGACGCTCGTGATCGACCTCGACCCGCAGGGCAACGCCAGCACGGCGCTCTCTGTTGAGCACCGCTCCGGCACGCCGTCGGTCTACGAAGTGCTGATCGGCGAGATCTCCATCGCGGAGGCCGCTCAGGTCAGCCCGACGTCGCCGAACCTGTACTGCGTACCCGCCACGATCGACCTCGCCGGCGCCGAAATCGAGCTCGTCTCGATGGTCGCCCGTGAGTCGCGGCTGAAGGAGGCGCTCTCCCCCGAGGCGCTCGACGCGTTGCAGCCGGACTACGTCTTCATCGACTGCCCGCCGAGCCTCGGCCTGCTGACCGTCAACGCGATGGTCGCGGCCCAGGAAGTGCTCATCCCGATCCAGTGCGAGTACTACGCACTGGAGGGGTTGAGTCAGTTGCTGCGGAACATCGAACTGGTGCAGCAGCACCTCAACCCGGACCTCGCGATCTCGACGATCCTCCTCACGATGTACGACGGCCGCACGAAGCTCGCGGACCAGGTGACCAGTGAGGTGCGCGGTCACTTCGGCGACGTGGCGCTCAAGACGGTGATTCCGCGCAGCGTGAAGGTGTCCGAGGCACCAGGATTCGGGCAGACGGTGTTGACGTACGACCCGGGCTCGCGCGGGTCGATGAGCTACCTCGACGCCGCCAAGGAGATCGCGATCAACGGGGCCAAGAAGGAGGGCGCATGACGGAGCAGCGCAAGGGCGGACTCGGGCGCGGCCTGGCTGCATTGATCCCGCAGGGTCCTCCGCCCGGTGCGCCCAGCACCATCCGGCCCGCCGCGGCCGGAAACGGGAACGGGACGGCGAAGAACCAGCAGCCGATCGGTGAGGTCGCGGGGGCGGTGTACCGGGAGGTGCCGGTCACCGCGATCAAGACCAACCCCAAGCAGCCGCGCCAGGTGTTCGACCCGGACGCGATCAACGAGCTCTCGTTCTCCATCAAGGAGTTCGGGCTCATGCAGCCGATCGTGGTCCGCGAGCTCACCGCGGACACCTACGAGCTCGTCATGGGCGAGCGCCGGTGGCGGGCGACCCAGCAGGCCGGGCTCAAGACCATCCCGGCGATCGTGCGGCAGACCGCCGACGACGTGATGCTCCGCGACGCGCTGCTGGAGAACATCCACCGCGTCCAGCTCAACCCGCTCGAAGAGGCGGCGGCCTACCAGCAGCTGCTTGAGGAGTTCGGCGTCACGCACGAAGAACTCGCGGACCGCATCGGCCGCAGCCGCCCCGTCGTCACGAACACCATCCGTCTGCTCAAGCTCCCCCTCCCCGTCCAGCGACGGGTGGCGGCGGGCGTGCTGAGTGCGGGTCACGCACGCGCGCTGCTCGGTCTCGACGATGCCGGCACGCAGGAAGACCTCGCGGCACGGATCATCGCCGAGGGCATGTCGGTCCGCGCGACCGAAGAAGCGGTAACGCTCGCCAAGAACGAGAAGCCCGCGAAGCCGAAGCAGGCGCCTCGCAAGCAGATGCACGCGCCCGGTCTGCAGGAGCTTGCCGAGCGACTCTCGGACAACTTCGACACCCGCGTGAAGGTCGAACTCGGGCAGCGAAAGGGCCGGATCGTCGTCGAGTTCGGGTCAGTTGACGATCTTGAGCGCATCATCGGCATGATGAGCCCAGAAACGACAATTCGGACATCGGAGTAGGCCCATAGGATCACCCCCGGGCCTTATGTCACGGTGACGATGACGCCCCGCAGCCTAATGGCTACGGGGCGTCACCTATGAAGAGATCAACGAGCGACAGCGCGCTCGATCAGACCGGCGTAAATCTCGCCCAACGACTCCCCTGCCGCCTCGACGGCCATCGGCAGGAGCGAGGTCTCGGTCAGTCCCGGCGACACATTCACTTCGAGGAAGTAGACGGTGCCGTCCTCGGCCACGACCGCGTCGGTCCGCGACACGTCCCGCAGCCCGAGCAACCGGTGCGCCGCGACCGCCAGCTCCCCGACCGCCTTGGCGGCCGCCGCATCCAGCCGAGCCGGCGCGTGGAAGTCCGTCAGCCCCGCGGTGTACCGAGCGGTGTAGTCGTAGACACCGGTCTCCGGAACGATCTCGACCGCCGGCAACGACGTCGGACCGTCAGGACCGTCCACGACCGTCACGGCCACCTCCACCCCGGAGATGAACTGCTCGGCCAGAACGGTGTCGCCGTACGCCAGACACCCGACCATCGCCGCGGGCAGATCGGCAGCGTCGCGAACCACGTGGGCACCCAGCGCGGAGCCACCCTGATCCGGCTTCAGCATCAACGGCAGCCCCAGCGTCGAGACCATCGCGTCGAGCACCGGCTTGGCACCCAGCTCCCGGAACGTCGCGTGCGGCAGGACGACCCACTCCGGCGTGGCCAGACCGGCACGGGCCAGCTCGGCCTTCGCGGTCGGCTTGTCCCACGCCCGGCGGCAGGCCCGCGAGTCGGTGCCCACGTACGGCACCCCGAACATCTCGAGGATCGCCTGCACCGAACCGTTCTCGCCCTCACCACCGTGCAGAGCGACGACGACAGCGTCCGGGCGATGCGAAGCGAGGCGCGTCAGCAACGAGGCATCGGCGTCCCACTCCTCCACCATCACGCCCGCCGACCGCAGGGCAGCCGACAGACGGCGGCCGGAGCGGATCGAGACTTCACGTTCGTGGGAGAGCCCACCGGACAGCACAGCGACCATGCGGTCAGCCACAGCAAAACTCCAAAGAGAGGATCAGGCGGTGTCGGGCGACGGGGTCTGCGGACCGGACAGCTGCCGGCCCGGCGTCGCCCCGAAGGTCGCGTGCAGCTGCATCTCTTCCTCGATGACGTTCGCCAGGCGGCGGACGCCCTCCCGGATGCGCTCCGGCGTCGGGTAGCAGT
Source organism: Lentzea sp. NPDC054927 (assembly GCF_053610285.1). Taxonomy (NCBI): domain Bacteria; kingdom Bacillati; phylum Actinomycetota; class Actinomycetes; order Pseudonocardiales; family Pseudonocardiaceae; genus Lentzea; species Lentzea sp. NPDC054927. The sequence goes on along the minus strand of NZ_JBSGXZ010000004.1, from coordinate 120,704 downwards.
ACGAGATGCGCAACTGGCGGGAGCCGAAGCCGTCCGCGTAGAACCCTGTGCCGGACGCGTACGCCACGCGGGCCGTCACGGCGCGGGGAAGCATCGCCTTGGTGTCGATGCCCTCGGGCACCGTCACCCAGACGTAGAAGCCACCGTCGGGAATGTTCCACGTGGAACCTTGCGGCATGTGCTGCTCGAGAGCGGACACCGCCGCGTCCCGGCGTTCCCGGTACGCCTCGCGGTACGTCTTGATCTGACCCTTCCAGTCCTGGGTCGAGAGGTAGCGCGACACGATCATCTGGTTCAGCGTCGGCGGGCACAGGGTGGCCGACTCGGCCGCCAGCACCAGCTTCTCGCGCACCGCGTGCGGCGCCAGCACCCAGCCGACCCGCAGACCGGCAGCGAACGTCTTCGAGAACGACCCGAGATACACCACGTTGTCCGGGTCCATGGACCGCAGCGCCGGGTACGTCTGACCGTCGAACCCGAGCAGCCCGTACGGGTTGTCCTCCACGACCAGCACGCCGTACGAACGGCAGATCTCCAGGATCTCGGCCCGCCGCGACACCGCCAGCGTCACGCCGGCCGGGTTGTGGAAGTTCGGGATCGTGTAGAGGAACTTGACCCGCTGCCCCGCCCGCTTGCAGGCCTCGAGGGCCTCGCGCAGCAACGACGGCACGAGCCCGTCAGCGTCCATCGCGACGTGCACGACATGCGCCTGGTAGGCGGTGAACGAGCCCAGCGCGCCGACATACGACGGTCCCTCGGCGATCACCACGTCACCGGGGTCGCAGAAGATCCGGGTGACCATGTCGAGGCCCATCTGCGAGCCGACGGTCACCACCACGTCGTCCGGGTGGCCCTTGATGCCTTCCATCGCCATGACTTCGCAGATCTGCTCGCGCAGCGTCGGAACACCGTGCGCCGAGCCGTACTGCAGCGCCACCAGACCCTCGGTCGCGACCAGCTGACCGATCTCGGCCGACAGCGACTCCAGCGGCAACGCGGCCAGGTGCGGCATGCCGCCGGCCAGCGATACGACCTCGGGACGGGACGCGACTGCGAAAAGTGCCCGGATCTCCGACGCCGTCATCCCTGCCGTGCGCGCTGCGTAGCGGCGGAGGTGGGGGTCAAGGCTTCTGGGGCCCTGCTTGGCGGGCTGTCCGGGCACAGTCATGTGGGACTCCTGAATAGGAAATGTCCCGAGCGAGTGTAACCGTCGTCCCGTTCAGGGCACGCGCCTTCCCGGTTCCGTCACATTCGCCTACCCTCGTATGGGTTCACTGTGTGTGTTAACGGGTGGAGGTTGGGGTGTCCCGTCGCGTCGTGGGCGTCACGCTGGACAACCTGGAGCATCTCTCCAAGCACAGCAGGACGTGCGTTTTCTGGGAACTGGCCCCTCACCTGCGCGAACAGGCTGAGGAATACGGCGATACCGAGTTCGAGAAGGAAGCCTGGGTCTCCAGCGTCCTGCTCGAGTGGGGTTCGTGCGGTCGCATGATCTACTGCGACGGCATTCCCGCAGGTTCGGTCTTCTACGCACCACCGGCGGCTGTTCCGCGCAGCGCCGCCTTCCCCACGTCTCCGGTGAGCCCGGACGCGGTCCTCATGACCTCGCTGGACGTTCTTCCGGAGTTCCGAGGGGGAGGACTCGCGCGCGTGCTCGTGCAGGCCGTGGCGAAGGATCTGACGCGTCGTGGCGTGAAGGCCATCGAGGCGTTCGGCGACATGCGCCCGGACGACGAAGAGTCCAGTTGCGTCACGCCCGCCGAGTTCCTCACGAGCGTCGGCTTCAAGACCGTGCGGCCGCACCCGCGCTGGCCGCGGTTGCGCCTGGAGCTGCGCAGCGCCATCACGTGGAAGGAAGACGTCGAGGCTGCCCTCGAACGACTCCTCAACAGCGTGACCGTCTCGACGGCGGAACCGAGCTTCCGCCCCGTCTGACCAACGCAAAAAGGCCCCCTCGCGAGAGGGGGCCTTTTTCGTGCCGGAAGAGATCAGCCCTTGGCCATCTCGTAGCGCAGCAGGTCGTTGAACGTGAACGTGCCCGTCGGCTGGTCGTCCTTGCCGAGCAGGTAGAGCCGCTTCACCGCGACGAGGATGCCCTCGGCCACGATGTCGCGGAAGCCCGGCGTGGCCAGCCGCGAGCGGTCCTCGGTGTTCGTCAGGTACCCGGCCTCGACGCGCACGGCCGTGCAGCGGGTGAGCCGCAGCAGGTCCCACGTCTTGGGGTGCGACCCGCAGTTCCACATCGACGTGCGGGCGGTGACCTCGCGCTGGATGAACCCTGCCAGCGCCTCGCCCACGGTGGACGACGCGCCGTTGCCGGTGCCGTAGTGGAACGTCGCCACGCCCTGCGCGTGCGGTGACGAGTTGCCGTCGGCGTGCAGCGAGAGGATCAGGTCGGCGCCGGCCTCGTTCGCGAACCGGGCGCGCTCCGCCTCGTCCGGGCAGTTGTTCGGCCCGCGGGTGAGCAACGCCTCCATGCCGGTGGCGGCCATCTTGCCTTCCAGCCGGCGCGCGAGGTCCAGCATCAGGTCGGCCTCGGAGAGACCGTCCACGACCACACCGCGGTCCTGGCCGCCGTGGCCGGGGTCGATCACGATGCGCTTGCCGGACAGACGCGAACCAGCGCCGCGGAGCCGTTCCTGCTCACGCAGCAGCTGCGGACGGCCACCGCGGACCTTCGGCTGGAGCTGGCGCAACGCGCGCACGGTGTCCGGGCCGCACATGCCGTCCACGATCAGGCCGTAGTCGCGCTGGAAGTTCTTCAGCGCCTGCTCGGTCTGCTGGCCGAACACGCCGTTGGCGCGGCCGGCGTCGTAACCGAGCTCCAGCATGCGTTCCTGCAGCATCAGCACGTCGTCGCCGGTGGTCGGCTGCGACATCAGGAAGGCGAGCGGACGGTCGCCGAGTGAGAACGTCGCATCGCGCATCGCGCGGTAGGTCGCCGGGCCGACGATGCCGTCGATGATCAGCCCCCGCTGCTGCTGGAACGCTCGCACGGCGTGCTCGACCTGCTGGTCGAACACCGGCGGCGCCTGGGGGTCGGTCGGCGGAAGCATCCCGATTCGGGTCAGGGTCGACCTGATCTCGGCAACATCACTTCCGACGTCCCCGCGGCGGAGCAGCTGCATGCACCCTCGCTCGACTAGGGCGCCGAACCTGGTCGGCGCGTCAGTTGGGAAGTCCTCATTGTGCCCTGCTCCGCAGAGTGATCGATGCAGGGCTACTCACAGTCGTACCGGGATCACGTTCCCGGTACGAAAACGAACGTGACCCGCTCGTCTTATCGATAGACGGGCGGGTCACGTTGCGCGTTGCAAAGGACTTCTTGGCCGATGCAACTTTTTTCGTCAGGCCAGAACGTCCGACAGGTCGTTGAGCAGCGCGGCCTTGGGCTTCGCTCCGACGATCTGCTTCACCGGACGGCCGCCCTGGAACAGGATCAGCGTCGGCACGGACATGATCTGGTAGTCGCGGGCGATCGACGGGTTCGCGTCGATGTCGACCTTGGCGATGGTGATCTTCTCGCTGTGCTCGGCGGCGATCTCCTCGAGCACCGGCGCAACCATCTTGCACGGGCCGCACCAGGTCGCCCAGAAGTCGACCAGCACAGGCTTCTCGCTGGTCAGCACGTCGTCCGCGAACGACTTGTCGGTCACCGTGACGGTGGCGCCTGCCATGTTCTCTCCTAGAACTCGAAGAAACTTCAGTTGCTCTTGCCGTAGCCGCCGCCGACAGCCTCGGCGGCGATCTCGGCGTGCTCCTCGCCGTGCTCGGCGAGCCACCGTTCCGCGTCGATCGCGGCGCTGCAACCCGAGCCTGCGGCGGTGATGGCCTGGCGGTATTCGTGGTCGACGAGGTCGCCGGCAGCGAACACGCCGTCCAGGTTCGTGTAGGAGGACTTGTCCTTCGTCAGGACGTAACCCTCCGCGTCGAGGTCGACCTGCCCCTTGACGAGGGACGAGCGCGGGTCGTGGCCGATCGCCAGGAAGAAGCCGGTGACGGGCATCTCCGACTCGGCGCCGGTCTGAGTGTCCTTGACCTTGATCGAGGACACCGTTCCGTCACCCAGCACGTCGGTGACCTGCGTGTTCAGCTGCCACTTGATCTTGTCGTTGGCGCGGGCGCGCTCGAGCATGACCTTGGAGGCGCGGAACTCCTCGCGGCGGTGGATGACCGTGACGGACTTGGCGAAGCGGGTGAGGAACGTCGCTTCCTCCATGGCCGTGTCGCCGCCGCCGACCACCGCGATGTCGTGGTCGCGGAAGAAGAAGCCGTCGCACGTCGCACAGGCCGACACACCGCGGCCGAGCAGCTCCTGCTCGCCGGGGATGTTCAGGTACCTGGCAGCCGCACCCATCGCGAGGATGACCGCGCGGGCCTCGTACTCGACGCCGTTCGCGACGACCTTCTTGATCTCACCGGTCAGCTCGACGGACTCGACGTCCTCGGCACGCAGCTCGGCGCCGAAACGGGTCGCCTGCTCCCGCATCTGCTCCATGAGCTCAGGGCCCATGATGCCGTCGCGGAAGCCGGGGTAGTTCTCGACCTCGGTCGTCGTCATCAGGGCGCCGCCGTACTGCGAACCCTCGAAGACCAGGGGCTCGAGCTGCGCGCGGGCGGCGTAGACCGCCGCGGTGTAGCCCGCAGGCCCCGATCCGATGATGATCACGTTGCGCACGCTCACGGCCCCAGCAACTCCTCGATCTCGTCGTCTGTCTGGCTCAACGGATCGTAGGTGCAGCTAATTCCGTGACTTGAGCGACTACCTCTGGCCCACGGTCGTGTCCGCGAGAACACCCTCCGGCTTGTCCGGTCCGCAGGTGGCGGGGTCCAGCACGACCAGGCGGTACTTCCCGAGACCGGCCGGCAGGATCGCCATCACGGCGTCCTTGCCCTCGAGGTTGATCGGGCTGATGCCGAGCGGGTTGCCAGAGCTGGTGATGCCACCGCCCTGAAGACAGCCGGCCAACCTGTCGGGCGTCTCCAACGGGCCGTAGTTCTGCGCTTTCAGCACTTCACCGACCGCGGTGCCCAGTTCGTCGCGCTTGAGGGCGAGCGGGGCCTGGTTCGCGGCGGACGTCGTCGGCGCGGGGGCGGCGTCACCGGGGGTGTTCGCCTGCTTCCCGCCAGGGGAAACAGCCAGCACGATGCCGAACGCCGCTGCGGCCGCGACCAGCACGCCACCACCGAGGCCGAGCCTGCGGTTGCGGCGCTTGCGGGCCTCGTTGAGCGACACCACCGGCGCCAGGCCCGGACGGGCCTCCGCGGCGAGAGCGGCGTCGATCCGGGCTGCCACGTCGTCGGGCATCGGGATCGACGGCAACGCGTGCAAGTCCTCCAGCGTGGCGTCCAGCGCCTGCAGGATCTCCCTGGCGTCAGCGTCCGCCTCGACCCTCGGACGCAGCTGTGCGGCGACCTCAGGGGGCAGCACGCCCGCGTGCAGGTCCGCGATGAGGTCAACAGACCACGGCGGACCCATCGGCACGCGCTCCATGCCGGTCATCGGCCCTCCCACTGACGTTGCTCTTGCACATTCACACCGTCAGCTGGGACGTTCGCATCTGCGATTCGGTTCCTGAGGTGCCCGAGAACTTTGGCGAGCTTGGCGCGACCTCGCGCACACCGGCTCTTCACCGTGCCTTCTGCGATGCCGAGCATCTTCGCCGTTTCGGCGACCGAATACCCCTCGACGTCGACGAGCACGATGGGCGCCCGCTGCTCCTCAGGCAGCTCCATCAACGCCTGCTGCACCATCAGACTGGTCTCGCGGTCGCTCATCGCGTCACGGGGCGCGACGGGCTCGCCGGGACCGGCCTCGGGCAGCGGCACTGTTGGTCTTGTTTGTCGTCGTCTCATCCGGTCGAGGCACGCGTTGACCACGATCCGGTGAAGCCAGGTGGTGACCTGTGACTCCGCGCGGAACGTCGAAGCCGCCCGGAAGGCCGAGATGAACGCCTCCTGGAGGGCGTCCGCCGCCTCCTCCGGGTCACGCAGCGTCCGCAACGCCACCGCCCACATCCGATCGCGGTGCCGTTTCACCAGCTCCGAGAACGCGTAGGGGTCACCTGCGGCGTGGGCCGAGATGAGATCGGCGTCCGAGCTGGCTGCGGCGGTCACGCTGGGAGGATAGCGAGGCTGATCACAGATCATCCGGCCGGGATCGCGAGTTCGTGCCGGTCGTCCGGTCACCTCTTCGGGTCAACCGCCGAAGGCGATTCGGGCCGAAGCGGTGGCCGGACGACCGGCTTCCAGACGAACTCGCCGCCGTCTGCGAAGCAGCGGCCAATGTCACTGGGCTCGCGTGTAAAGGATCTCTCGGATCTCGGACTGGTTCTTGCCGCCGCCCGAGTTCGTCAGCTGCGTGATCCAGATCAGCACGTGCCCGGTCGGTTCGTGCTCGTTGAGCTGGATCTGCGTCTGCCCGTCGGACAGGTCCGCGACCCCGATGACCTTGGTCTCCTCCAGCGGGGCGTCGAGCGAGGATGCCACCCTGATCTCGACGTGCGTGCCCTTGCTGGGTGAGGTGATGGTGATCGAGGCGAGCCGCACCGGTTCGGCGAACGACCCCATCAGGCCGATGCCCGGCTTCAGGGCCGGGAACTGCTGGAAGTAGTTGTCGGTCCGCCAGAACGTGGTGGCGTTGTTGTCGACCGCCCGGCTCGCCTGGTTCGCGTTGTCCGGCTGGTTCGTCACGTCGTAGACGCCGATCTGGCCCGGCTGCACCGGTCCGGCCGGCGTGGGTGCGGGCGCGGTCTGGCCGTTCGACCCCGGCTGGTTGATCACCACGGTCGGGCCGCCGCCCTTGGACGGTTCGTCGCTGAAGAAGCCGACGATCTGCACGCTCAGCCACACGATCACGGTCAGCGTGGCCACGGCGAGCACGCCGACGCTGATCCACAGCTTCTTCTTCTGCTGCTTGTCCTGCCGCGGACGCTGTGTCGTCCACACGACCTGGTCGTCGTCATCTTTGGCCGGCGACACGGCCGGGATCAACGAGGTCTGGGCTTCCTCGGCCGCGATCTGGTCCAGGACCTGCAGGATTGCCGCGGACGTCCGGATGCCACCCACCGAGGTGTCTTCCAGCGAACGCACGGCGACGGACGACAGGTCGTGCGGCAGGTACGGGTGCAATGCGTTCGGCGCGACCACGGATCCGTCCGGACCGGTCGGGGCGAGCGGCACGCCCTGGGGGCCGCCCGGCAGCGCCCACCGGCCGGTGAGCAGCAGGTACAGGATCGCGCCCAGGCCCTTGACGTCGTCGCGCGCGATCGCGTCCGGCCGAGGACCGGGGAACGCGAGGCGCAGGCGGCCGTCCGAGGTGACCCGGATGCGCTGCGGGTGGTCGGCGCCCAGCACGAGGCCGGCGTGGTGCGCGCCCTCGATGGCGGCGCCGAGCGGTTCGAGCAGGCGGGTCGCGGCGCCCGCCGGCAGCGGGCCCTCCGCGATGAGGTCCATCAGGTCGGTGCCCTGGGTCCACTCGGCGATGACCATGCCGAGGATGCCCTCGTCCTGGCGAATGCCGGTGCCGGGCGTCAACACGTCGATCACCCGCGAAACGCCGGGGTGCGTGAACGACGCCGCGTGCATCGCGCGTTCGACCGTCCGGCGGGCGCGGGCGGCAGCGTCGTTGTCCGCGAGATCGCCGAGCAACACGGTCACCGCGACGTCGCGGTTGAGCTGACCGTCTCTGGCGCGCCACAACTCCGCGTTCGACCGGGCGTCCGCTCCTGATTTCGCGAGCAGGCGGTAGCGGCCATTGCCGATGACGCCGCCGGGAACCAGGGCGGCGTGAACTCCGCTACTCACGGGCACGAGGGTACGGGACGACAGTCACGGGCCGGAGTCACCGCCGCCGCACCAAACGGTTGATCTTGTCGATGGCCGGCTTCATCTCGGGTACCCGGAATGCCGCCAGAAGGCCGAACGCGAGCGGCAAACCGATCAATGTCACCAGAACGACCTCGAACCAAGCGGCTACAACCGGATTCGAGAACCCGATCAGGTCCAGGACCAGCATGTTCGCGCCCTTGGCCACCGCGAACGCCAGTGAGGACGCCACCACGGTCAGGCAGACGGTCCAGATGGTGAAGCCGGTGCGGAGACGGCCGAGCCGGATCCGCAGCCACACCTGACCGACGATCGCGCCGAACACGAAGCTGAGCGACATCGCGATCGACACGCCGACACCGAGCTGTTCCGGCTCGGCCACCGCGACGAAGAAGTAGATCAACCCGATCCGGACCGCCACGATCAGCGCCTGGATCAACGTCGGCGTGCGGGCGTCCTTCATCGCGTAGAAGACACGCAGCTGCAGCAGCGTGATCGCGTACGGCACGAGGCCGAACGCCGACATGGCGAGCGCGATGCCGATGCCGCTACCGCCCTCGACACCCGACTTGCCGAACCCGAACGCGGCCAGACCGATCGCCACACCGGACACGGTCATCAGGGCGCTGAACGGCATCAGCAGGATCGTCGACATCCGGTTGCCGAACAGCAGGTCGCGGACGATCTGGTCGTTGTCGCCGTGCGCGGCCGCCCGGCTCATCTTCGGCATCAGGGCCGTGAGCAGCGAAACACCGAGCACGCCGTAGGGAACCTGAGCGATCAGCCACTGGAAGTTGAACGCGGTGAGCGCGCCGCCGGCCTCGGTCGCGGCGTTCGTCAGCACGGTCATGCTGGCGAAACCCAGCGCGACGTAGAGCAGCACCCAGAACGCGAGCCCGCCGAACTCCGACAGCCGAGAGTCCCAGCCGAACCGCCACTTGAACCGGAAGCCGGTCTTGCGCAGCGCCGGGATCAGCACGGACGCCTGAACGGCGACACCGAGCGCGGTGCCGAGACCGAGCACCAGCAGGTGCGTGTCGGTCATCCGCACGGGGTTGATCGTGAGGTCGCCCGGCAGGAGCGCGTAGACGGCGAGCACGCCGATGACGACGACGTTGTTCAGCACCGGCGCCCAGGTGGGCAGGCCGAACACGTGCCGTGCGTTCAACACGGCGCTGATCAGTGCCGTCAGGCCGTAGAACACGATGCCCGGCAGGATCAGGTACGCGAACGCGGTGACGACCTCGGGCTTCGCGTCGCCGCCGTCGGAGATGAAGAGGTCCGTCAGCAGCGGCGCGCACGCCACGGCGATGATCGTGCCGACACCGAGGATCGCCGTGCCCATGCTGATCAGCCACTGGGCGTACGACTCGCCGCCGTCACCGTCCTCCTTCTCGGCACGGACCAGCAGCGGGATCGCCACGCTGGTCAGGATGCCGCCGAGGAGCAGTTCGTTGATCATCGTCGGCAGCGTGGACGCCGCCTGGTACGAGTCGCTGAGCCAGCCGGCGCCGAGGACGGCGACCAGCAGCACCTTCGACAGCAGGCCTGTGACACGGCTGACGATCGTCGCGATCGCCATCGAGCCGCTGGCCCTGGCTACCGAGGGTTCCTGCTTCTGCTGCTCTGGTTCGGTGGTCGTGGCTGTCTCGCTCACGCGCTCGACTTCTCCGGTGTGACGTTCTCGATGGACGGTGCGTCACCGTTCTCGCCGTTGCGAGCGCGGACCCGCTTGTAGATGCGCCGCCCGGAAAGCAGGACGAGCGCGATCCCGGCGATCACGGTGATGATCACCGTGATGGTGCCGTAGGCGGACGACGACACCTCAAGCTTGACAGTGTCACCGAGAGCGACGCCCTCGGGAGTGGTCAGGCGGACGTTGACCGGGAACCTGCCGGACCGCAGCACCTCGACGGGCACCCGCACGACCCGCTCGCCACGGGCGGGAAGCACCTGGTCGGCGAGGTCGAGCTTCTTGATCCCCGGGGTGTCGGCCAGCGTGATCCGCACGGTCACCCGGACGTCGAGCTTGTTCGTCAGGGTCACGGGGATCGGGCTGTCACCGGAGCCGAGCAGGATCGGGCTGTTCGGCTGCGTCACGCCGACCATGCCGGTCAGGCCGTTCAGCTCGCCCTGGCTGACCTCGGCCGCGGACCTGGCGCCCTGCTCGTTGGACCGCCACGCGCCGGACATCGCACGCAGCAGGCCGAGCCACAGCGGGTCGGCCAGGTCGGCGGGCGACGCGTGCTGGGTGTCCTCCTGCTGCATCGCCGCGACCAGGCCGTTGAGCTGCGCGCTCTGGTTCGTCACGGAGTCGGCGATGACCGTCGAGATCTCCCGCGCGCCTGCCTCCGGCGGGTAGGCGACCTTGGCGTTCGTCACCGCGGGGGTGGCCTTCGTGAGCTCCTCGAGCCCGGTTTGGGCCGCGTAACCGCCGGCGAGCAGCGTCTGGGACGCCGTCAGGAACTCGGTGATCTCCGAGAGCGGCGCGTTCCACCGGCGCGGCGGCGCGACCAGCACGTTGCGGCCGTCGCCCTGCCATCCGGCCCGGAACACCAGCACGGCCAGCGCGTTCTGCACGGACACCGGCTGGTTCTCGAACGGCGCGGTCACGCCGGACAGCGTGCGCGGGCGCGAGTCACTGCCCTGCAGCGCGTCCGAGACCATCGAGTCGATCTTCACGGCCGTGACCGGGCGCTGGCCTGCGATGGTGACCGGTGCGGTGCCGGGCGCGTCCGCGAGACCTGTCGGGTCGAGCAGGACCGACTTCATGCCGGTGTTGGGCTTGTCCGGCAGCGGGGTGACCAGCTCGTCGAACGTCGACTGGTCCAGCACGCCGTCCTCGGGCCACACCAGGTTCGGCAGCGGCTGCACGGACAGGATGTCCTGGATGAGCTTGGGGCCGTCGGTCACCGCGAGGGTGCGCATCGAGGCGAGCTTCGCCCTGTTCAACGCCACGAGGTCCGCGTCGGCGTACGGCAGCGCGATCACGCAACGGCCGCTGACGGCGAGCTTGAGCCGGTCCAGCCACAGCCTGGCCTCGGTCTTGCCCTTGCCGTCCGCGCCACCGCGCACCTTGTAGCCGGTGCTCATGGCCTGGACGGTGCGCAGCAGGTCGGGGTCGATGGCGACGCACATGGCCGTGCTCATCGACGAGATGACCTGCTCGTAGGCCTGCAACAGGCCGTACAGCCGGCCGTTGACCGAGAGCGACGTCGCGAGCTCGTCGTCGATCAGCTCCGACTGACCCTCGCCGCCGAGCCGGACCAGCCGCGGCCGGTCCGCGATCGGCCACAGCACGGTGAGCTTGGCCGGTGTGGCCGTCTTGCCCTTGGTCTCGCCACCGGGCACGCCGAGCACCGGCAGCAGCGTGGACAGCGCCGCGAGCCGCGCCTGGCCGCCGAAGTCCGGCTTGCCGTTGACGTTGGCGAGGATCGGGTAGATGCCCGGCTGCTCGATCTCGAGCGAGGTCGGCTCGGTGCCGCGCAACGGCACCTCGAGCGTGAAGTCCTTCTGCTGGCCAGGCTCCAAGGCCTCGGCGACCGGCGTGAAGTTGGGCTGCACGGACTCGGCGGCCGCCGGTTCCCGCAACGCCTTGCGCAGGTCGTCCTCCGCGGCGAGCGGCTCACCGCGCTCCAGGCGCAGCACGATGTCGGAGACCTTGCGGTCACCGATGTTGGCGATCGTGCCGGTGATCTTGACCGTGGCCGGCGAGTCGCTGGTCACGAACCGGGGGGTGAGCTGGGCGATGTCGAGCCGCAGGAACTGCGGCGTCTGCTGGCCCGGCTGGGCGGACAGTGATCTGGTCGCCCACACCTCGGTGGCGGGCAGGAACGGCAGCGCGTCGACCCCGTCCGGTGGTGACTGCTCGACGGCGCCCGCGGGCGGCGTGGCGATCACCAGGAACGTGGCGACAGCGGCTGTGCAGACGAGCTTCCTCAGACTCACGCCGACCCCGCCCCGTTGCGGCAGCGGTCGGCGAGCAGTTCGGCGGCTCGGCGGACCAGGCGGCGCTCGTCGGCATACGCGAGTCGCTCGTCCAGTTCGCCGAGTGGCACCCACGCCACCTCGGTGACCTCCACGTCTTCGTCGGAAAGCTCTCCCCCCAGCGCTTCGAGGAGGAAGTGGTGAACCGTCTTGTGCACCCGGCGGTCGTCAGCGACGAACCAGTAGTCGATCGACCCCAACGGGCGAAGCACCCTGCTATGAATACCGGTCTCCTCGGCGACCTCGCGCACCGCGGTCTGTTCCGCGGTCTCGCCTGCCTCGATGTGACCCTTCGGCAAAGACCACAGCAACCGGCCGCGCCGGTCAAGTCTGCCGATCACCGCGGCCCGTTGTTCCGCGTCGAGCACCAGGCCACCCGCCGACGTCTCGTCGACCGTTTTGAGCCTCCTGCCCCTGCGCCTCTTCCGGCGCCCCGGCTTGGGACTCCCGGAACGTGCGGCTGACGGGGACATACGGCCGATCGTACTTAGATCCGATGAGTACGCTGGTTTCTCGTGTCTCGATCGCTCCAGCAGAATGCGGTGGTGGAACAGCCCGCTATCACGCCAGTCGTCGCCGAACTCGCCGCCCGGTTCGCAGCCGGGGGCAAGCGCCTCTACCTCGTGGGTGGGAGTGTGCGCGACGCCGTGCTGGGGCGCCCGACGAACGACTTCGACTTCACCACGGACGCGCGACCTGCGGAGATCCAGAAGCTGCTGAGCGGCTGGGCCGAGGCGCAGTGGGACACCGGAATCGCCTTCGGCACGGTCGGCGCGTCGAAGCAGGGCGAGATCATCGAGATCACGACCTTCCGCGCGGACGTCTACGACGGCGTCACCCGCAACCCCGAGGTGACCTTCGGCGAGAACATCGACGGTGACCTGGTCCGTCGTGACTTCACGGTCAACGCCATGGCGTTCGACATCGCGGCGGGCGAGTTCGTGGATCCGACCGGAGGCCTTCAGGCGGCCCGTGACGGTGTGCTGGACACGCCGGCGACCCCGCAGGAGTCGTTCGGTGACGACCCGCTGCGGATGTTGCGCGCCGCGCGGTTCGTGTCCCAGCTCGGCTTCACGCCGGCGCCGCGGGTGGTCGAGGCGATGCGATCGATGGCAGGCCAGCTCACCCGCATCACGCCGGAGCGCGTGCAGGTGGAGCTCTCGAAGCTCCTGTGCGGGGCGCACCCCCGCCGCGGCATCGAGCTCATGGTCGAGACCGGCCTGGCAGACGTCGTGCTGCCAGAGCTCACGGCCATGAAGCTGGAAATCGACGAACACCATCAGCACAAGGACGTCTTCGACCACTCGCTGGTTGTGCTGGAACAGGCAATTGATCTTGAAGATGTTGATCAATCACCCGATCTGGTGCTGAGGATCGCGGCGCTCCTGCACGACATCGGCAAACCGGCGACCCGGAAGTTCGAGCCGGGCGGTGGCGTCTCGTTCCACCACCACGAGGTCGTGGGCGCGAAGATGGTCCGCAAGCGCTTGCGGGCGTTGCGGTACTCGAAGGAGATCACCGAGGACGTCGCGAAGCTCGTCTACCTGCACCTTCGCTTCCACGGCTACGGCAACGGCGAGTGGACCGACTCGGCCGTGCGCCGGTACGTGACCGACGCCGGCGACCTGCTGACGCGGTTGCACAAGCTCGTCCGTGCCGACTGCACGACCAGGAACAAGCGCAAGGCGAACCTGCTGAAGCGGACCTACGACTCTCTCGAGGAACGCATCGCGCGCATCGCGGCCGAGGAAGACCTCGCGCGTGTGCGGCCGGACCTCGACGGCAACGAGATCATGAAGCTGCTCGGGCTGCCGCCGGGTCCGCAGGTCGGTGCCGCGTGGAAGTTCCTCAAGGAGCTCCGGCTCGACAACGGGCCGATGGACCGCGACGAGGCGGAGGCGGCGTTGCTCGGCTGGGCGCGCGAACAGGGGATCGCACCACCCGCCATGTGACGCATTGTGAGCGGATGAAATCCCCGCGTTAGCGAAGTGTCAGCGCGGGGTTGCACCATGGGAAGTGCGCTAGGGGGCGCATGGGGGTGGTGCAGATGTTCGCTTGGGGACTTTCCGCAGGTCCGGCCGTTCACGACTTGGACGAGCTGACCGATGACCAACGGGCCGTGCTGAGGTGTCTCGCGCGTGGTCACGCAGACCACGAGATCGCGCGCGTGCTCGGTCTCGCGCAACAGCGGGTGGCCGACGAGGTCGCCGACATCCTGCGGCGTCTGGACCTACCTGATCGGGTGGCCGCCGTCGTCTTCGCGCACGAGGCCGGCATGTTGCACCTGCCGTTTCCGCGCTAGCAGGTAACCGGCCAGGCCGACCAGGTAAAGACCCGCGGCGGCGATGACGAGACCGGGCGCGCGTCCGTCCAGTGGGACCAGCGTCGCCGTGACGGACACCGCGGTGACCTGCGCGATGTTGAACAAGGTGTCGTAAAGGGAGAAGACCCGGCCGCGCACCTCGTCACCGATGTCGTGCTGCACCGCGGTGTCCACGCACAGCTTGACGATCTGACCGGTGAAGATGATGACGAAGCTGGCCGCGAGGATGCTCGGCAGCGTCATCGGCAGCCCGAGCCCGATCTGCGCGGCCGCGGCGAGGATCAGCGCGCCGCAGATCGTCCGGGAGGTGCCGAACCTGTCGACGACCCGGTCGGTGAGGATGCCGGCGAGCAGCACACCGGCGCCGCCCGCGACGGCGACCTCGCCGAGCCCGCCGATGCCGGCCTTGAGGATGCCGACGTCCTCCAGGCTGTAGCGCATCAGCAGCAGCGTGATCATGAGGCTGATGCCGAACGCCGCCCGGTGGGCGAGGACGGCGGCGAGCGCGGCGATGACGCTCGGCGTGCGCCAGGCGGCCTTCGCGCCGTCCAGCAGACCGCGAGCCACGGCCGTGACCGCGTTGTGCGGCTCGTCGACCTCGTCCGGTCCGAGCACGCCCGCCTTGAACCGGCTGGCGATGAACGCGCTGAGCAGCAGCCCGACCACGGCGATGGTGGTGGTCCACGCCGAGCCGCCGTCCCCGGCACCGAGCAGCGTGCGGAACCCGATGGCGCAGGCGGCGCCGACCACGGCCATGATCGCCCCGGCCGTCGTGGCCAGCGCGTTCGCCTCGACCAGGTGGTCTTCCGGGACGACGTGCGGCAGGGATGCGCTCAGCCCGGCCCCGACGAACCGTGCGATGCCCATGACGATGAGAGCGGAGACGTAGAGGGGCAGCCCGCTCAGCCCCGCTCCGACCGCCGCGGCGGTGAGCAGGACGAACACGGCGCGCGTGAGGTTCGCCACGACAATGACTTTTTTGCGGTCCCACCGGTCGAGCAGCGCGCCCGTGAACGGGCCGATCAGCGAGTACGGCAGCAGGAGAACCGCGAACCCGGCGGCGATGGCCACCGGATCGGCCTGGCGCTCGGGGTTGAAGAGCACGGCACCGGCGAGCCCGGCCTGGAAGAGGCCGTCACCCCACTGCGACGCGAGGCGGGTGGCGAGGAGCCTGCGGTACTCGGGGATGCCGAGGAACCGGCGTGATCCCCAGTGGTGCTTCTCCACCGCAAGCGCTGTCACCGTTGCACTGTAGGCGCGTGGTGGTGAAAACCACGAAAGCCGGACCTCACGGTCCGGCTCTCTTGGATCGGATGCCAGGTCGCCTCACGGCGCGGCGCACTACGCGGCTCCAGCCGAACGGTATTCCGCGAAGGCGGTTGTCTGTTGAGCCCGGGGGACACAAAGACATCCGACACTTGAGTCTAACGGGGTGCGGCCCTGAGTTGTTCCGGCGATCACGGGTGATTTCATGGTGACGTGCGTCCCGATGACGAAGTCGAAGTCGAGCCAGGTTCCCTGTTGGTTGCCGCTCCGAGCCTCAACGACCCGAACTTCACGCGCACCGTCGTTTACATCATCGATCAACGTCCAGAGGGGACCCTCGGTGTCGTGCTGAACCGCCCCTCCGAGGTGGCGGTGCTCGACGTGCTGCCACCGTGGGGTTCGCACGTCACGAAGCCGCAGTGCATCTACATAGGCGGCCCGGTCGAGCAGAAGACGGCGTTGTGCCTGGCGGCGCTGAAGCCGGGCACCGATCCGTCCGCAGTGGAGGGCCTGGTCGGCGTGCAGGGCCCGGTGGCGCTGATCGACCTGGACGCCGAACCGGACGACCTCATGCCGCTGGTGCGCGGCCTGCGGGTGTTCGCGGGCTACGCGGGCTGGGGCGAGGGTCAGCTGGACGGTGAGATCGAGCGCGGCGACTGGATCGTCGTGACCGGACTGGCCGATGACGTGCTGGTGGGCGCGAACGTCGACCTGTGGGGCCGCGTGCTGCGCCGGCAGGGCATGCCGCTGGCGCTGCTGTCGACCTATCCGAAGGACGTCCGCGAGAACTGATTCACGCTTGATTCACGTGAAACGTTGAGGCTCTAGAGACCGGCGAGCGGCGAGCAACCGCCGCCACCGCAGGCGCAGCCACCGCAGCCCTTGGGCTTGACCGGCTCCGGCAGCGCCTCGGCCGCACGGCTGCCCACGAGCCCACCGGCGACTGCGATCGCGAGCGCGCCGATCAGTCCGATGATCCCAGCGGTGACGGCCAGGTCGGCCATGACGAACGCCATCGCGCCCGACACGATCGCGACCACACCGGCCGCGACGTTCGGCACCCCGGCAACCCGGTTGGCCAGCGCGAACGTCTCCTCGTCTCGCAGCGCCGCCGCCGTGCGCACACCGACGTAGCGGTTGCGTCGCAGCTTGCCCTGCAGACCCAGCAGACCGACCGCGCCGAGAGCGACGCCGAGCACACCCAGGACGACCGACAGCACGATGTTCACCCCATGAGGGTAAGACGGAACCGCGGTTCACCGGAAAGTCACCCCGGTCTGGTGTGCCCCACGCCACCGCCCCGTGCATGGCACTTGCGGTGCGCTGATACCGTTGACGACATGAGCACGGCCCGCCTGCTCCTTATCTAGCCGCGACGACCTGATCGAAAGACGGTCGGCGCGGCCGCCCTCCATGCCCTTTCTGGGCTGGGGGGTTTCGTCATGTCAGGGGCAGGATCGATGTGAGAGGGACGCCTGAAATGAGCACGGACGCGGCGGAAATCCCCGCCTACCGCTACACCGCCGACCTGGCGAACCAGATCGAGGAGCGGTGGCAGCGGTACTGGGAGAACCACGGCACCTACCACGCGCCCAACCCCGTTGGCGCGCTCAAGGGTGACGTGCCCGCGGACAAGCTGTTCGTGCAGGACATGTTCCCGTACCCGAGCGGTGCCGGCCTGCACGTCGGGCACCCGCTGGGCTTCATCGGCACGGACGTGTTCGCGCGGTACCACCGCATGAACGGCCGCAACGTGTTGCACACCATGGGTTTCGACGCGTTCGGTCTGCCCGCCGAGCAGTACGCGGTGCAGACGGGCCAGCACCCGCGCAAGACCACCGAAGACAACATCAACACGTACCTGCGCCAGATCCGCCGGCTGGGGCTGGGCCACGACGAGCGTCGCCGCATCTCGACGATCGACCCCGAGTACTACAAGTGGACCCAGTGGATCTTCTTGCAGATCTTCAACTCCTGGTACGACGTCGACGCCCGCAAGGCGCGTCCGATCGCCGAGCTGATCTCCCAGTTCGAGTCTGGCGAGCGGGACGTCGAGGGCGGTCGCAAGTGGTCTGAGCTGTCTTTTGCCGACCAGCAAAGGATCTTGGGCGAATTCCGGCTGGCCTACATGTCGGAGGCGCCCGTCAACTGGTGTCCCGGACTGGGTACTGTGCTGGCGAACGAAGAGGTCACCGCGGACGGTCGCAGTGAACGTGGCAACTTCCCAGTGTTCAGGAAAAGCCTGCGCCAGTGGATGATGCGCATCACCGCGTACTCGGACCGGCTGATCGACGACTTGGACCGGCTGGACTGGCCGGACAAGGTGAAGGCCATGCAGCGCAACTGGATCGGGCGCTCGCATGGCGCCCGAGTCCGATTCGCGGTGGGAGACGAGAGCATTGAGGTCTTCACGACCCGGCCGGACACGTTGTTCGGCGCGACCTACATGGTCCTGGCACCGGAACACGAGCTGGTGGACCAGATTGCGACGCCCGATCGCGTGGCAGACATCGCCGCGTACCGGCGCGCCGCGTCCCTGAAGTCCGAACTGGACCGTCAGGAGAACAAGGAGAAGACCGGCGTCTTCATCGGGGCGTATGCGACAAACCCGGTGAACGGCAAGGAAATTCCGGTCTACATCGCCGACTACGTGCTGATGGGCTACGGCACCGGCGCGATCATGGCCGTGCCCGGCCAGGACCAGCGCGACTGGGACTTCGCGAAGAAGTTCGACCTGCCGATCATCCGCACGGTCCAGCCGTCTGCAGGCTTCGAGGGTGAGGCCTTCACCGGCGACGGACCGGCGGTGAACTCGGGCTTCCTGGACGGCATGGCGATCGACGACGCCAAGAAGACGATGATCGGCTGGCTGGAGGAGAACGGCCACGGCCACGGCACCGTCCAGTACAAGCTGCGCGACTGGCTGTTCAGCCGCCAGCGCTACTGGGGCGAGCCGTTCCCGGTCGTCTACGACGAGGCCGGCACCGCGATCGCGCTGCCGGAGTCGATGCTGCCGATCGAGCTGCCCGAGGTCGACGACTACTCGCCGCGCACCTTCGACCCGGAGGACGCGAACACCGAGCCGTCGCCGCCGCTGTCGCGCGCCACCGAGTGGACGACGATCGAGCTGGACCTGGGCGACGGCCTGAAGACCTACCGCCGCGACACGAACACCATGCCGAACTGGGCGGGTTCGTGCTGGTACCAGCTGCGCTACGTCGACCCGGTCGAGACCGAGCGGTTCGTCAACCCGGAGAACGAGAAGTACTGGCTGGGCCCGCGCACGGCCGAACACGGCCCGACCGACCCCGGCGGCGTCGACCTGTACATCGGCGGCGTCGAACATGCGGTTCTGCACCTGCTGTACTCGCGCTTCTGGCAGAAGGTCCTGTTCGACCTGGGCCACCTGACCGGCGACGAGCCGTACCGCCGCCTGTTCAACCAGGGCTACATCCAGGCGTACGCCTACGTCGACCCGCGCGGTGTCTACGTGCCGGCCGACGAGGTCGTCGAGGAAGACGGCAAGTACATCTACAACGGCGAAGAAGTCCGTCGTGAGTACGGAAAGATGGGCAAGAGCCTGAAGAACGTCGTCACGCCGGACGAGATGTGCGAGAAGTACGGCGCCGACACCTTCCGGTTCTACGAGATGTCCATGGGCCCGATGGACGTGTCACGTCCGTGGGCGACCAAGGACGTCGTTGGCGCCCAACGGTTCCTGCAGCGTCTGTGGCGCAACCTGGTCGACGAGACCGACGGCTCGTTGCGCGTCACCTCCGAGGAGCCCTCGGTCGAGGCGTTGCGACTGCTGCACAAGACCATCGCCGGCGTGCACGACGACTACGCCAACCTGCGCTACAACACAGCAGGCGCGAAGCTGATCGAGCTGAACAACTTCGTCACCAAGCACTACGCCGCCGGCACGCCCCGCGCACTGGCCGAACCCCTGGTGCTGATGCTGGCCCCGCAGGCCCCGCACGTGGCCGAGGAACTGTGGGCGAAGCTGGGCAACGACGGCACGCTGGCCCACGGCCCGTTCCCCAAGGCCGACGAGCAGTACCTGGTCGAGGACACCGTCGAGTACCCGATCCAGGTCAACGGCAAGGTCCGCTCGCGGGTCGTCGTCTCGGCGTCCGCGTCGCAGGACGAGATCAAGGCGGCGGCACTGAGCGAGGAGAAGATCGCCGAACTGGTCGCCGGTGGCGAACCGCGCAAGGTGATCGTCGTTCCGGGCCGCCTGGTGAACGTCGTTCTGTAGCAACTCTGAAGGGGCTGGTGCTGTCCTCCGGGCAGCGCCAGCCCCTTCAGCACCGAGCCGAGGTCGAGTGACGGGCCGGCCACCTGCGCCGCCCGCAACGCTCCCGCGAGCACGGTCATGAGCATCTCGACGACCATGTCCGCAGCGAACGCGCTGCGTGTGACTGGCGGCGACGTTCCTTGTGGGCACGGACACGCGGTCCTCGACGGCCAGCCTCACCAAGCTCCCCCAGAACGGCGAGATCTTCCGCAGGGACATCGCGGCGGAGACGTGAAGCGCTCGCGAAGAGGCTCAACGGCCGCAACCTCGAAGGCCGGATCCGCAGCTTCGAGCTGCTCGGTGCTGCCCCGCAGGTTCCGCGACTTCGTCCGCGACTCAATGAACCGCTGATTCGTCCTCGGAGAACCCGATGTCCGTCAGCATCTGGTCCAGCATGCTGTCGAACATCGGCTCCGGGTTGCTCACCGCGAACGGGAACCGCCCGAACACCTCCAGCGCCACGTGCCCGTACAGCCGCACCCACGACTGCACCACGTGGTAGATCTTGCCCAGGTTGAGCACGGAGTCCTCGACGACGACGCCGTGCACGGACACCGCGTCCATGAGCACCTGTTGGAATCGCACCAGGTCCTCGTGCAGCACCTCGGGCACGTCGTCGTCCGCGTGGTTGGCGACCAGGTTCGAGGCGATCAGCTGCCCGGCCAGCTGCAGGAACACCGCGCCGAACTGGTCGGCGCCCAGTGGGTCGCGGGGCGAGGCGAACACCAGCGCGAACTCCTGCGGGTGGGCCAGTGCCCAGCGGCGGAAGGCGTGGCACACCGCCCTGACTTGGCATCCCACCTGGCCTGACGTGTCTGCGGCCAGGTCCGCGTAGAGCGCTGAGGCCATGTCCGCGCAGATGTCGTCGCAGAGCTGCCGCAATAGCGCGTCGTGGGAGTCGTAGTAGCGGTAGAGGGCGGGCGCGGTGATGCCTAGTTTGCGCGCGATGGCACGCAGGGTAACCGCGTCGCGGCCGCTTTCCACCAAAAGGGCGCGGGCCGCCTGCCGAATCTCACGCTCGGTCTCAGCGCGGAGACGTTCTCGGCGAGTGGCCTCGGTCATATGTCACTCCATCGGGTTGTAGACCCTGTCCACGGCCCCGTACGGTTTCAGTGAACGGTGTTTACAAGAGTTCACGGGATTTACAGCACGGTAACCCAGGAGGCCGTCGTCGATGTTCGCGAAGTGGGGCTCGATCGCATATCGCCGCCGGTGGGTGGTCTTGGTCGCGACCGTACTGCTCACCGTTCTCGGCGGTGTTTGGGGCTTGGGCGTGTTCGACAAGCTCAGCCAGGGTGGCTACGAGGCTCCCTCCAGTGAAGCGGCGCGGGCCGACAAAGTAGCCGAGGAGGCGTTCGGGCGGCAGAACGGTGATGTGATCGTCATTTACCGCGGCGATTTCGCCAACCCGCTCGAGATGAAGAAGGTCGCCGACCACATCAGCGGCTTCCCCAAGGACGACGTGCTCAGGGTCAACGGGCCGGTGCCGTCCGACGACAAGCAGCAGGCGCTGGTCGCGATCACGCTCACCAGTGGTGATTCGAACGAGCAGATCAAGCAGTTCGAGGACATCCAGAAGCAGCTGAGCATCGACGGCTTCACCCAGCAGGTCGGTGGGCTCGTGCCCACCCAGAAGGCCATCAACGACATGTCGCAGGAAGACCTGACGCGCGCGGAGATGTTCTCGCTGCCGCTGGTCCTGCTGCTGCTCGTGATCATCTTCGGTGGACTGGTGGCCGCCAGCCTCCCGGTCGTCGTCGGTGGTCTCGCGATCATGGGCGCGCTCGGCGTGCTGCACGGCGTCGCGCTCTTCACCGAGGTCAACTCGTTCGCCGTCAACGTCGCGTCGCTGCTCGGCCTGGGCATGGCGATCGACTACGGGCTGTTCATGGTCGGCCGGTTCCGCGAGGAACTCGCCCAAGGACGCACGACCGAACAAGCAGTTGGTCGCACCGTCGCCTCAGCAGGGCGCACGGTCGTGTTCAGCGCGACGTTGCTGGTCATCGCGTTGGCCGGGCTGCTGCTCTTCCCCCACGGCTTCCTGAAGTCCCTCGCGTACGGCGGCATGTCGTCGGTCGCGATCGCCGCGGTGGTCTCGCTGACGTTGCTGCCCGCGTTGCTCGGCGTGCTCGGCCACCGGGTCGACAAGCTCGCCATGCCGTGGCGCAAGAAGGAGCCGAGCGAACGCGGCTGGCGCAAGCTGAGCGGCAAGGTCATGAAGCGGCCGCTGCTGTTCGCCATCCCGCTGATCGGAGTCCTCGCGGCACTCGGCGCGCCGTTCCTGAACGTGCAGTTCGGCCAGGTCACCGAGAAGGTGCTGCCGGAGGGCAACACCGTGCGGGTGGCCACGGAGAACATCAACCAGAACTTCTCCGCGCTCTCCAACACCGGCTTCAAGATCGTGGTCAAGGGCGGTGACCAGGCCGTGGTCCAGGAGTACCTGGGCAAGGTCAAGGACGTGCCCGGCGTCGGCGAGGTCCAGCCGATGGGCGCGGACAAGGGCGTCACGGTCGCGGCCGCCGGGCTCGAGCAGGACGCGCTGAGCGACGAGTCGAAGCAGGCGCTGAAGGACGTCCGGGCGATCACTCCCCCGCCGAACGCCGAGGTGCTGGTCGGCGGCAACACCGCCACGGTCAGCGACTCGCTCGACGCCATCGCGGCCGGGCTGCCGTTGATGATCGCGTTGCTGGTCGGTGCCACGCTGATCCTGATGTTCCTGGCGTTCGGCTCGGTCGTGCTGCCGATCAAGGCCGTGCTGATGAGCGCGCTGTCGTTGTCCGCGACGTTCGGCGTGCTGGTCTGGATCTTCCAGGAGGGTCACGGCGCGGACTGGCTCGGCGTCACGCCGGGGCCACTCGAGTCCGGCATCGTCGTGCTGATGGCGGCCATCGTGTTCGGTCTGTCGACGGACTACGAGGTCTTCCTGCTCAGCAGGATGGTCGAGGCCCGTGGTCAGGGCGCGACCACCGAGGAAGCCGTGAGCACCGGCCTGGCCAAGACCGGCCGGGTGATCACCTCGGCGGCGCTGCTGCTGATCGTGGTCACGGGTGCGTTCGCGTTCTCGCAGGTCGCGATGATGCGGTTCGTCGGCGTCGGCATGATCCTGGCGCTGGCGCTCGACGCCACCGTGGTCAGGATGCTGCTCGTGCCGGCCGTGCTCAAGCTCCTCGGCAACGCCGCGTGGTGGTCACCCGGTCCGCTCAAGCGGATCCAGGAACGCCTCGCGCTTCACGACGAGCCGGTGGACGACTTCGACGACTGGGACGACGAGATCCGCGAACCCGCCAGGGTGGGCTGACCGGAGGCGAAGGCGATCATGGCCGCGTCGAACTGGCGCGGCCTCGCCTCCTCCAGCTCGCCCGACCGCATCCGGTAGGTGGCGAGCACCGCGTTGGACGTGTCCAGCACCGTCGTCGTCGCGCCGGTCGCGAAGAAGACCCTCGGGTCGCCCGGCGCGATGGCGACACCCGGCGTGTTGATGGGCAAACGTTCGCGCACCGTCATGGTCGCCGTGTCGACGACCACGACCGAGCTTTCTTTCGGCAACGTCAGGTAGACCGTGGCGCCGTCCGGGGTGACGGCGATGCTGCCGGCTCCCCTGCCGACGTCCAGCGAGCCGACGACCTGGTTCGTGGTCGTGTCGATCACCGACAACGTGCCGGGCGTCTTGTCACCGAGGCGCATGCTGCTCACGTAGAGGCGCTTGCCGTCCGGTGAGATCGCCAGGAACTGCGGCAGGCCGCCGACCTGGACCGTCGAGGTCTGGAACGCCGTCGCCGTGTCGACCAGACCGACCGTGCCGTCCTGGGCGTTGGCCACGTAGAGGACCTGGTTGTTCGGGTGGACGGCGAGACCCTGCGGCTGGCCGGGCACCTTGACCGCGGCGACCAGCCGGAAGTCCTGCGGGTCCACCACCGCCACGCCGCCGCTGGCCGAGACGTAGAGGCGCTGCCCGTCCGGGCGCATCGCCGCGTGCGAGAGCTGGACCTGGGTGAAGATGCGGTCGAGGATCGCGCCGGTCTCCGGGTCGACCACGGTGATCGCGCCGGTCCACCCGTTGATCACGTAGAGCCGCTGACCGTCCGGGGACACGGCGACACCCGTCGCGCGGCCGCCGGTGTCCGCCTGCGCGAGAACCGTGCCGCTCCGGGTGTCGACGACCTGTACGAGACCGGTCTTGCCCACCACGTACGCACGCGGGGAAACCGATGCGGAGGAAGTGGTCGTGTACTCGTGCCCTTGGTGAACACCCGTCGCCGCGAAGGCCGCTGAGAGCGCTAGAACCGCGGCCACGAGGCGTGGCTTTGCCATACGCCCGATGGGACCACTTCCGGGTGCTTTCGATCTACTTCCGTCACTCTGTCGAGGGAAATCTTTGCCTGGTTGTAGTACGACCGTCGCCCGCGACGGCGGCGCGGGCGACGGTCGTCAGTCAGTAAGAGGGCGGAGCCAGCGGTGCGGATTCGTGTGGCTCGGGACTTTTCGCCGTGGCCACCAATTTGGCGTAACGGGTGCCCGCGGTGAGCAGCACCAGACCGGCGCCGAGGAAAGCCAGCACACGGGCGATGCCGTCGAGCGCGGCCAGGTCGAACAGCACCAGCTTCACCACCGCGGCGGCCACCAGGATCAGGCCCGAGATCCGCAGCGCCTTGTTGTTGATCCCCTTGACCAGCAGGAACAACGCGGCGATCGTCCACGACACCGTGACCACCGAGTGTCCGAAGAGGAATCCGGTCTCGTCCGGCGACACCAGCAGCGCCGTGCACAGCACCGCGCCCGCGGCGCCGTAGAGCAGCACGAGCCCGGCGAGGATCCACGGGAACGGGTGCTTGGCCGGCTCACGCAGCACCTGCATCTTCAGCGCCGCCCACGGCAGGGCAGCCGCGAAGACGCCCAGCACGACCGCCGTGACCAGGCCCGCCGCGTAGTCGCCTGGCTGGATGTCGTTGAAGAAGCGCGGCTCGTCCAGCAGCCACGTGATCGGCACCGCCTGGCCGATCGTCATCAGGAACCCGACGACGCCGAACACGATCGACCCGACCAGCGCGCTCTTCTTGTTGAGCCGGGCCGCGAGGAACGCCAGCAGCACCGCCTCGGCCAGCACGATCGCCGTGCGCACGTTGCCGTCGAGCGCGATCACGGTCGTCTGGAACAACGCGAGCATGCCCGTCGCACCGGCCGCCGTCGTGAACGCGCGGGGCAGGTCCGGGACCATCCAGATCGCCAGCAGCACCGCGGCGACCGCACCGGCGAGCACCGAGTTGGCCGGGTCGTTCAGCAGCGTGGTCGCGAACATCGACGGCAGCGCCGAGCCCGCGATCAGCGCGATCGAGACGATGTCGTCCGGACGCTTGCGGATCGTCAGCAGCGCGACCGCGATGCCGACGACGGTCGTGGCACCGGCGACGCCGACCACGGTCCACTCGAAGTCGTTGGGGATGGCGTTCGCGGTGGTGAGCAGCGAGGCGAAGATCGGCATGAAGCCACCGGCGATTGCGAGACCCGGCCAGTTGCGCTGGATCTGGACCGGCGTGCTGGCCATCTTCAGCACCAGCAGGAACGCCACCAGCAGGACCGTGAAGCCGTCAGTCAAGATCGGCGAGCAGATGGCACAAGCTGCGACAACGCCGACCGCGAGCGTTTGCGAGTCCCAGCGCAGCGCGAGCACGACACCGGCCGCGGCGACCGCGAAGCCGACCACGAGACCAACGCCGGACGGGAAGTACCCGTACAGGCTGGTGGCGGCGATGACGTCGAGGTAGAGGCCCGCGAAACCGGTGGCGGCCAGCGCGAACGCACCGGTGCGACCGGCCGGGTTGCGGTGCAGCCACATGCCGATGCCGACGAGCGCGCCGCTGAACACCGCGCCGCCGATCACGCGCGGCATCGGGCCGAGCCAGCCGCGCTGGATGGCGAGGACCAGCAGCAGCACGAAGCCGAGCACGGTGATCGCGCCACCGACCCAGGCCAGCAGCTTCGCCCCGGCGCCGTCCTTGCCGAGCTTCTCGAACAGGCTCTCGCGCGGTTTCGGTGCCGGCCACTGCGGCGGCGGCTGCTGCCACTGCGCCGGGGGAGGCGGCTGCTGCGGCCACTGCCCTTGCGGCGGTTGCTGCATCGGCATCTGCTGCGACCACGGGCTGGGAGGCGGGGCCTGGATCGGAACCGACACGGGCGTGGTGGGAGTCGGCGGCGGCGCGATGACCTCGGCCACGGCGGCCACCGCGGTCGCGGCGGCCGGAGCCTGCGACCGCATCTCCGTGCTGATCGTCACCAGCCGCTGCCCGATGGCCGCGAGCTCCAGCGAGAGCCGCTGCTCGTACCCGAGGCGATCCTGTCCGTCCATGTGATCAGAGTGAGGCAGACCACGCCCAGTGACATCCGTACACCTACTCATCCCCTGATCTCAGCTTGACTACATACATGTGTAATCGATTAACTACGCCCTCGTGACGACCATGAAGGACGTCGCGCAGCACGCCGGCGTCTCCACGGCCACCGTGTCGCGCGTGCTCAACGGCCATGCCGCGCCGACTCCCGAGACCCGCGTGCGAGTGCTCGCCGCGATCGAGGAACTCGGCTACCGGCCCAACGCCCTCGCGCGATCCCTCAGGACCACCAGCACCCAGACCCTCGGTCTGGTCATCAGCGATCTGCTGAACCCGTTCTTCGCCGAGATCGCCCGAGCGGTCGAGGACGAAGCCCGGTCACACGGCTACTGCGTCGTGATCGGGAACGCCGACGAGAGCGCCGAGCAGGAAGCGACCTACGTGCGCACCCTGCTCGACCGCCGGGTGGACGGCCTCCTGCTGTGCCCCGCGACCGACGACCCGAGTCTGGTTCGTGAAGTGAGCGCAGGCGGCGTTCCGCTCGTCCTGCTCGACCGGACGGTCAGGGGCGCGACATGCCCAGTCGTCCGCGCCGACGGCAGTGAGGCATTGACCTCGCTCGCCCGGCGGCTCGTCGGCGCCGGCCACACCCGCATCGGAGTGATCGCGGGCCCGCCGAACACCTCCACTGGAAGAGAACGAACCGACGTGCTCACGGGGTCGCTCGGCGGTCTCGCGCAGGTCGTGCACGGCGACTTCCGGCAGGAGAGCGGCAGCCAGGCGGCCGCCAAGCTGATCGACGACGGTGCCACGGCGCTGGTCGCGATGGACAACCTGATGGGCCTCGGCGCGTTGGGCGAGGTCAGGGCCCGCGGCCTGCAGATCCCGCACGACATCGCGTTCGCGGTGTTCGACGACCAGCCGTGGTTCCCGCTGCTCGACCCGCCGATCACGGTCATCGCGCAGCCGACCGTCGAGATGGGCAGGGCCGCCGCGCGCAGCCTGCTCGCCCTGATCAACGGCCAGCAACCCGACGACGTCCGCCTCACCGCGAAGCTCGTGCTGCGCGGTTCGCTCGGGGAGGCCGAGCTGTGAAAGCACTCATCACGGCCCGTGGGATCACCAAGCACTTCGGCGCCACCAAGGCGTTGGACGGCGTCGACCTCGACATCAACGCGGGCGAGGTCCACGTCCTGCTCGGCGAGAACGGCGCGGGCAAGTCCACGCTGGTCAAGGTCCTCGCGGGCATCCACAGCCACGACGCGGGCACGATCGAGGGCCACGCCAGCCTCGCCGTGATCCACCAGGAGCTCGCGCTCGTCCCGGAGCTGACGGTCGCGGAGAACCTGTTCCTCAACCGGCTTCCGCGCAGGTACGGGTTCGTCGACCGCGCCGAGATGCGCCGCCGTGCCCCCGCGCTGCTCGACCGCGTCGGCCTGCACGTCGACCCGAACGCCAAGGTCAAGGACCTCGGCATCGCCCAGCAGCAGATGATCGAGATCGCCCGCGCGCTCGACAAGAACGCCGGTGTGCTGATCCTCGACGAGCCGACCGCGGTGCTCACCGACACCGAGACCGACCGCCTGCTGGAGATCATGGCCCAGCTGCGCCACAACGGCGTGGGCCTCGTCTTCATCACCCACCACCTCGACGAGATCCAGCGCATCGCCGACCGCATCACGATCCTGCGCGACGGCAGGAGCGTCGGTGTCCTCGGACCGCGCGCCACCACCCAGCACATGATCGAGCTGATGGTCGGCCGCCCGATCGACGAGCAGTACCCGCGGGCGCAGCAACGTCCAGGTCAGCCCCTCCTCAGCATCTCGGGTCTGACCAAGCGCGGTGTCTTCGAGGACATCACCATCGAGGTCCACGCGGGCGAGGTCGTCGGCATCGCCGGCCTGGTCGGCGCCGGACGCACCGAGGTCGCGCGCGCCGCGTTCGGGGTGGACGACTACGACCACGGCACGGTCCAGGTCGACGGGAAACCGTTGCGCCGCCACGACGTCCAGGCCGCGATCAAGGCAGGCCTCGGCCTGGTGCCGGAGGACCGCAAGGGCCAGGGCCTGGTGCTGACGGCCACGGTCGGGGAGAACCTCGAGCTGGTCACGCTGGACAACCGCGACCGCAAGCGCCTGACCGGCATCGCGGGCAAGCTCCGGATCAAGGGCCGCGTCGAGCAGCCGGTGAAGGAACTCTCCGGCGGCAACCAGCAGAAGGTCGTCATCGGCAAGTGGCTGCTGGCCGACCCGAAGGTGCTGATCCTCGACGAGCCCACCCGCGGCGTCGACGTCGGCGCCAAGGTCGAGATCTACGAGCTCATCAACCGCATGACCGCGCAGGGCCGGGCCGTGCTGCTCGTGTCCAGCGACCTGCCCGAGGTGATCGGGATGAGCGACCGCGTCGTCGTGATGGCCCACGGCCGGGTGGCCGGTGAGCTGCCCAAGGGCGCGACCCAAGACCAGGTGATGGCACTCGCCGTGCAGGAGATCTCAGCGTGAGCACGATCAGCATTCGCAAGTACGCCAGCGAAAACGGGGCCCTCGCAGGGCTTCTCATCCTCGCCCTGGTCATCGCGCTCATGCAGCCGGCGTTCCTCAACGCGCAGAACCTGCTCAACGTCGGCGTGCAGGCCGCAGTGATCGCGATCATGGCGTTCGGCATGACCTTCGTGGTCGTCGCGGGCGGCATCGACCTGTCCGTCGGCAGCATCGCCGCGCTGGCAGCGATGGTCGGCGCACTCACCGCCGGACCGCTCGGCCTCGTCGTCGGCGCGCTGTGCGGGCTCGTCAACGGTGCGTTGATCAGCTACGGCAAGCTGCCGCCGTTCATCGCGACGCTCGCCATGCTGAGCGTCGCCCGCGGTCTGACGCTCGTGTTCTCCGAGGGCCAGCCGCACGAGACGGACGCGCTGGTCACGTTCCTCGGCTCGAACCTCGCACCGATGGTTCCGCTGCCGCTGCTGCTGATGCTGGCGTTCTTCGGCCTCACCGGACTGATCCTCACGCGCACCAACCTCGGCCGTCGCATGTACGCGATCGGCGGCAACGAGGAGGCCGCGAAGCTCAGCGGGATCGACGTCCGCAGGCAGAAGCTCTGGATCTACGCCCTTTCCGGCCTGTTCGCCGCCGCCGCGGGCCTCGTGCTCGCGGGACGGCTCGGGTCCGCCGGTCCGCAGGCAGCGGTCGGCTACGAGCTCGACGCCATCGCCGCGGTCGTCATCGGCGGGGCGTCGCTGTCCGGTGGCGTTGGCCGCGCCACCGGGACGTTGGTCGGCGCACTTGTGCTCGCCGTCCTGCGCAACGGCCTCAACCTGCTGCAAGTGCCGCCGTTCTGGCAGCAGGTCGTCATCGGCGCGGTGATCGCTCTTGCCGCGTTGCTCGACTCACTTCGCCGTCGCTGAGAAAACTCGCAACAGGTAAGGAAGACACCAATGAAGGTGACCCGACGGATCGCGCTGACTCTCGGTGCAGCGGCATTGCTGGCGACCGGGTGCAGCGGTACAGGGGCGTCCGGAGGAAGCGGCATCACCATCGGCCTCGCGGTGTCCACTTTGAACAACCCGTTCTTCGTGGAACTGCAGCAGGGCGCCCAGGAGATGGCGGACCAGCTCGGCGCCAAGCTGACCGTGATGGACGCGCAGAACGACGCGACGAACCAGATCAACCAGGTGCAGACGCTGGTGACCCAGGGCGTCAAGGCGATCATCATGAACCCGGTCGATTCCAAGCAGTCCGCGCCCGCCGCCAAGGCCGCCGAGACGGCGAACATCCCGCTGATCTCGGTCGACCGCTCGGTCGAGGGCAAGGTCGCCGCCGAGGTCGCGTCGAACAACGTCTCCGGCGGCAGCCTCGCGGCCATCGAGCTCGGCCGCGCCACGTCCGGCGAGGTCGCGCACCTCAAGGGCATCTCGGGCGCGTCGGCCTCCCGTGACCGCGGCCAGGGCTTCGAGCAGGGTCTGAACAGCGGCAACATCAAGGTCGTCGCCTCTGCCGTCGCGGACTTCGACCGCGCCAAGGGCCTCAACGAGACCACGAACCTGTTGCAGGGCCACCCCGGCATCA
This sequence comes from Lentzea sp. NPDC054927, assembly GCF_053610285.1. Taxonomy (NCBI): domain Bacteria; kingdom Bacillati; phylum Actinomycetota; class Actinomycetes; order Pseudonocardiales; family Pseudonocardiaceae; genus Lentzea; species Lentzea sp. NPDC054927. Next base: position 90,614 of record NZ_JBSGXZ010000004.1, on the reverse strand, counting down.
AGGGCATCTTCGCCGAGAACGACGAGATGGCGCTCGGCGCGATCAAGGCCCTCGGCGCTCGTGCCGGCAAGGACGTCGTGGTCGTCGGCTTCGACGGCACGCCGGACGGCCTGAAGGCGATCCAGGACGGCACCCTCACCGCCACCGTCGCGCAGCAGCCGAAGCTGCTCGGTTCCAAGGCCGTCGAGCAGGCGGTCAAGGCCGCGAAGGGTGAGGCCGTTCAGCAGGTCGTGGACGTCGAGGTGAAGGTCATCACGAAGCAGAACGTGGCAGAGTTCATCAAGTGAGCGGACGACTGTTCACCTGATCGAGGACGCCTGCGGCCAGCTGTTAGTTTGGTGGTGCCGGTTGAGATGCTCGACCGGTCTACCGCCGGGCTGGCGGAATGTCAGGTCTGTGGAGCTTGTGTAAGACCGTGGGCGGTACACCGTCCCTTCGCTGGTAGCCCAGGCGGCAACGGGCCGTGAAGCAGAAAGATCCAACCGCGAGGATGGAATCCCAGGCATCAGCCGTGGGTGGAGGTCAACAAGTGACGACGACTCTGCTTGTCCTCGGGTCCGCCAATGCCGACCTCGTGGTCGAGGTCGGCAGGCGGCCCGCCGGCGGTGAGACCGTGCTCGGCGGCGACACCGTCGTGCTGCCCGGCGGCAAGGGTGCGAACACCGCCGTTGCCGCTGCTCGCGTCGGTGCTTCCGTTGCTCTCGTTGGTGCTGTTGGAAACGACGGGTACGGCTCGCTGCTGCGTGAGTCGCTGGAGTCGTCCGGTGTCGACTCGTCGTTGGTGAAGACTTCCGAACGGCCGACCGGCATCGCGTACATCACCGTGACTCCGGACGGCGAGAACTCAATCGTCGTGTCGCCCGGTGCCAACGCGGACGTGTCACCGTCCGATGTGGACGCTCTCTCGTTCGACGGCGTCAGCGTGCTGACCTGCTCGCTGGAAGTGCCGCTCGAGACGGTGATCCACGCGATCGACGTGGCCGCGCGGGCAGGCGTCCGGACCGTGCTGAACCTGTCGCCGGTCGCGGAACTGCCGGCGGAGACGTTCAAGCAGCTCGACACGTTGATCGTGAACGAGCACGAGGCCGCCGAGCTCGTGTCGGACTGGCGGCACCTGCTCCGGCTCGGCCCCAAGACCGCGATCGTCACGCTGGGATCGCGCGGCGTCGCCGTCGTCCTTCCCGCCGGGGTCAAGGAAGTGCCGTCGATCAAGGTCGACGAGGTGGTCGACACGACCGGCGCCGGTGACGCCTTCGCCGGAGCCTTCTCCGCGCGGCTGGCCGAGGGCGACCGGGTCGTCGTCGCGGCGGAGTACGCGGTGAAGGTCGCCGCGCTGTCCGTCACGAAGGCCGGTGCGCAGCCGTCGTACCCGACCGCGGCCGAGGTCAGCTCGCTAGCGGCGGAATGACCTGCACCGGCTGCGTCGAGCCGGTGAAGTCGAAGACGGCGAACTCCTCCTGGTTGCCCAGCTTGGCTTCCAGCCTGCGGAGTTTGCCGTCGGCGTCGAGCCAGTAGTGCAACCGGGAGTCGGCCGCGTCCTTCTGCTTCGGTCCCTCGAAGACGTCGACGGTCGTGTCGCCGATCTTCTCGGAACGCAGCCAGCGCGCCGAACTCTGCAGCAGCAGCTGGGAGTTCTCCGGCCGGTCCGAGCCGAGGTTCACCAGCAGCCGGAGCGCGCCGTCCAGCTCCGAGCCGCGTTCCCGCAGTTCCCTGACCTGCCAGCCGACCGCGGGCACCGGGTCGATCGCCTTGGTGGACGGCGTCATCGCGAACGCCATCCGGCCGAGGTTCCACTGCACCAAGCCCTGTGACGACTCGTCCGAGCGCCCGTCCGTGCGCATGCCCGCGTAGCCGTGGTGGTTCACGAAGTCGACGCGCCCGTCCAGCACGAGCTTGCCGCCGGGCGACGGGACGGACGCGGTGAACGCGCTGACGCCGGTCGTGTAGTTCGAGAACCTGACCAGCGCCAGGCGTTCTGCCTCGGAGATCGACAACGGGCGCGGGTCGGGCGTGGAGCTGCAGGCGGTCAGGACCAGCAGCAGAGCGAGTGCCTTCTTCACGACCTCACCGCCGCGCGGTCGTGGAACAGGTCCTCGGTCGGCACCGCGTACTTCTCGACGTTCGGTGCCTTGTCCGGCAGCGGGCCATCCGGCATCTCGGGCTGTGCGGGCGGTGCGGCGACCTGGTTGAACGGGATTCCACGCGGTGCGGCGGGTTTCTTCATCGTCTCGCCAACGCCGTCGTAGCAACGGTCTTCGACGCAGTTGTTGCGGCCCGGTGCGCGCTTCGAGGCCGCGTACAGCACGTCCTGGCCGTTGCGGGTGATCACGTTGCCCTCGAACCGGTTGTCCAGCGGGGCCAGGTCCTCGCTGGACGCCAGGGCGATGCCCGTGCCGGGGTTGCCGGTGATCAGGTTGCGGGACACGAGGTTTCGCGTGCCGCCGGCGATGCCCATGCCGAGTCCGAACGCGCCGTCGGCCTGCGCCGGGGAGAGCCCCTCGGCGTTGTCGGAGATCAGGTTGCCGACGATGGTGGCATCCTCCTGCGGCAGGAACGCCTCCTGGTAGTCGGAGTTCGAGGTCAGGCCGACGCGGTTGCCGCTGAACCTGTTGCCCAGCACGTACATCTGACCGGAGGCGTTCGTGCCCTCGTAACCGACGGCGTTGCGTTCGGCGACGTTGCCGCGCACGACGATGTCGCACGGCTTGCATTGGCCGACGTAGAAGCCGGAGTCCGCGCTGCCGCTCGCGTAACTCTGCTCGATCACGCCGTGCTGGGCGTCGAACGCGTAGATGCCGTACAGCGCGTTGTTGCTGGCCGTCACGTACGAGACGCGGAAGCCTTGCAGCGGCGGGAACTTCTGCGTGTCCAGCTTGGTGTAGCCGTTGCTGCCGCGGCCCATCCCGCCGTTCTCGGAGAGCCCCGTGACCAGCACGCCGTTCAACGTGTGGTTGCGGACGGTCAGGTTCTGCACCGACACGTCCGGCGCCATCACCACGATCCCGTTGGCGCGCTTGACCTCGCCGTCGATGATCACGCTGTCGCGCCGTGCTCCCCTGATCGTGAGGCCCTTGGTCCTGACCTGCACGGTCTCCTTGTAGACGCCGGGCGAGACGACGATGGTCGCGCCTTCCGCCGCCTCGTCCACGGCAGCCTGAATGGTGCTCAGCTGCGCCGGGACGTTGATCTCGGGACCGAGCTTCGGTTGCGCCGCCGACGAGCATCCGGCGACCAGAAGCACTGCTGCGATGCTGTACGGAACGTGCACAGCCGGGCACCGTACTGCTCCGTTCGGCCTACTGTCACACTGCCCCTGTGGTCCAGCTCTCACGACGCCGCCTGCTCTACGGCGCTGCTGCCATTGGGCTACTCGGCGGCTGCGGTTCGCCCGAACGGCAACTGGGCGTCGCCACGCCGCAGCAGCTGCACGCGGACATCTCGGTGTGGGACGCGTCCGTGCCGCCGTCTGCGCAGGTCAGCTCGTCGGTCACGGTGACGCACGGGCACGGCATCGGCGGTCTGCCGGAGTTTCCCGGTGACGCGGTGCGGCCGCAGGACCTGGGCGGACAGCTGTTCCTGCAGATCTGCGGCGACGATCCCGAGGCTGTCCGGGACGCTGCTTCCCGGCTGCGGCCCGATGGGCGGTTGCGGTGGCGTGAACAGGGGTTTTGCCACGCCGATCGCACGAACGTGCTGGGTTTCAAGGACGGCATCGTCGTGCCCAAGACCGCCCAGGAGTTCGACCAGGAGGTCTGGCTGCCGGACGGGTCGACCATCGCCGTCGTGCGCCGGATGAAGCTCGACGTCCCGGCGTTCACCGCGATGCCGGTGGCCGATCAGGAACGGGTGTTCGGGCGCCGGAAGCACGACGCCGTACCGCTGTCCGGTGGCGACGAGGTCGATTTGTCGGCAAAGACCCCCGACGGCGAGTACGTCATCCCGGCCGACGCGCACGTGCGGCGCGCGCATCCGTTGACGGCGGGCGCCAGCCTGATGCTGCGCCGCTCCTACAACTATGCCGAGGGTCTGCTCTTCATCTCCTACCAGCGCGAACTGAAGACGTTTGTGAACACGATGTATCGGATGACCGACGGAGATGCCCTGTTGCGTTACGCCACGACGACCAGTTCGGCGGCGTTCCGCGTTCCGCCTCTCGATTAGTCACACTGAGCTGTTGGTCGTTCCCGGTGGAAGGGTATGGTCTAGACCATGTCGAGCGCGCGGCTGAGCGGTGTCGGTGTGAGCAGCGGCCGGGCAACCGGCCCGGTGGTGAGGGTTTCCGAGGCCCTGCCAGAACCTCCCGCGGGCCAGCGAACAGCGGATACCAAGATGGAAGCCTCTCTCATCCGGCCGGCGACGGAGGTCGTGGCGCAGCGCCTGATGGAGCGCGCGAAGACGGTCGAGGGTGAGGCCCGCGCCGTTCTGGAGACCACCGCGGCGATGGCCGGCGACCCGGCGCTCATCAAGGCAGCCGAGAAGCTCGTCGTCGACGAGTCGCTCACCGCCGCCCGCGCGGTGCACCAGGCCGCCCAGAAGTTCATCTCCGCACTGCAGGCCGCCGGTGGCTACATGGCCGAACGCGCCCGCGACGTCCAGGACGTCCGCGACCGCGTGGTCGCCGAGCTGTTGGGCCTGCCCGCTCCTGGCGTTCCCGACCTGACTTCGCCGTCTGTGCTGGTGGCGCGCGACCTCGCGCCCGCCGACACCGCCGGTCTCGACCCGACGAAGGTTCTCGCTCTCGTCACCGAGGAGGGCGGCCCCACCTCGCACACGGCGATCCTCGCGCGGTCGTTGGGCATCCCGGCGGTCGTGGCGTGCCGCGGCATCCTGGCGTTCGAAGGCGCCGCTCTCGACGTCGACGGCGACACCGGTCAGGTCCGCGAGTCGGACGGCAAGGTCCGCGCGGCCGGCACCGGCAAGAAGGCGACGTGGAACGGCGTCGGCGTCCTCAAGGACGGCCTCCGCGTGAAGGTCCTCGGCAACGTCGGCTCCCCCGCGGACGCCGCTGCTGCCGCGGCGGCCGGTGCGGAAGGAGTCGGCCTGTTCCGCACGGAGTTCTGCTTCCTGGACGCCGCAGAGGAACCGACCGTTGCTGAGCAGACTGCTGCTTATGAGGCTGTGCTGGCGCCGTTTAAGGGCAAACCCGTTGTGGTGCGCACCCTCGACGCGGGCGCGGACAAGCCGCTGGCGTTTCTGAACCCGGACCCCGAGCCCAACCCGGCCCTGGGCGTCCGCGGCCTGCGCGTCGCCTTCGACCGCCCCGAAATCCTGGACCGCCAGCTCGAAGCCATCGCCGCCGCGGCTGTCTCTTCTGGCGCCGACGTCTCCGTCATGGCTCCGATGGTCGCCACCGCCGCCGAGGCAGCCTGGTTCGTCGAGCGCGCCCGCAAGGCAGGCATCAAGCGCGTCGGCGTGATGGTCGAGGTTCCCTCGGCTGCCTTGTCGGCGAAGGAGATCCTGCAGGTCGTCGACTTCATCTCCATCGGCACCAACGACCTGGCCCAGTACGTCTTCGCCGCCGACCGCCAGCTCGGTGGGGTCGCGGCTCTGAACGACCCGTGGCAGCCCGCGTTGCTGCGCCTGATCGCCCTGGTAGGCGAGGCGGCGACCGCGACCGGCAAGCCCGTCGGCGTCTGCGGTGAGGCAGCGGCCGACCCGCTGCTGGCGTGCGTGCTGATCGGCATGGGCGTCACGTCGCTGTCGATGAACCACACGGCACTGGCCGATGTCGGCGCCAGGCTCGCGACGTCCAGCATGGACATCTGCCAGCTCGCGGCCCGTGGCGCGCTCGCGGCGGGCGACCCGGCGACGGCCAAGCTAGCTGCGCGGGCTCCGCACTAGTTCGAGGAACGCCGACCACGCCTTGTCCGACACGGGCAGGTGCGTGGTCGGCGCTTTGCTGTCCCGGACACCGACGCCACGTCCGACCTCGACGCAGTCGTTCGCGTTGATGCTGTAGCTGCTCTTGCGCCAGCTCGACATGCGGAGTAGACGGCAAGGGACGCTTTGTCTTCGATGAAGAGGCTGGAGTTCTCGCCCTCCAAGTAGACGGCTGGCTCGAACTTCTCGTACTCGAGCTGCATGAACGAGCCGGCATGTGCGCCGATGGCGGTCGGCACGACCTGCACCTCGACGCAGGAACGCTGTGTCATCGCCAAGAGGTGGACCAACTGATCCTTCATGACGTGGACCAGCTGATCTTTCGTCACTTCCGGCGGTCCCACCGGCAGCCCGCAAGGCCTGCTCGTGGAGGTAGACCAGACCACGATCTTGTTGGCCAGGCGCTCCTGTTCCATGAGGCTCCGTGTGGAGCTGGGCATCTGGAGATATCCGTTCTCACGCGACTCGTGGAACAGCGCGAGCAGGCGACGGACCTCTTCCGGCTTGACGCGGCAGAACCCGAGCAGCTGTTTCAGGTCGCTCTCGCTGACTCCACCCTTGCCTCGTGCGAGGTCGGAGAGCTTGGCCGGGTCCCAGTCCAGTGCTTCAGCGAGCGCGCGGTGGGTCAGGCGGGTCTGCTCGATGGCGTGCCGGACGCCCTCGCCGAACTCCCGTCCCGCCAAGCTGGAAATTCGTCGCGGCATGGCGATGAAGTTAGGAGTCCTGGTCCAGTCCCCTTCGCTCCATCGTTTCCGCCCGAATATCCCTGAAGGAAGTAGTTATTGGAGGCGGTTCAATTCTTCGAGCACTGCCTGGATCAACGGGTGGTCTTCTGTCCCGCGCCGTACGGCCGCAACGACGCGTCGTAGTGGTGGCACGCCCGCGACCGGCACGCCACGAACGGCGTTCCGCGGCGCCAACGCCACTCCAGCACCGGCGGCGACGAGGGCCTGGATCGCGCGGAAGTCGTCAGACGTGTGCCTGATGCGCGGCGTGAACCCGGCCTGCGCGCACGCCATCTCCACGACGTCCCGCAGCGGGTTGCCCGGCAGCGTCACCACCCAGTCCTCGTCGGCCAGCGCGGTCAGCTCGACCGGTCCGCCGTTCAGCGCGTGGCCCGGCGGCAGCACGACGTCGAAAGGCTCGGTGTAGAGCGGAAAGCGGGTGAAGCGGTCCGTGGCCCGGTGTTCCTCGGTGATCGCCACGTCGATCTCGCCGTCCAGCAACAGCCGCACGCTCTCGTGGCCCTCGGCGTCGCGCACGGACAGTTCGATGGACCGTTCCCGCAAGGCTGCCAACGCAGGCGCCACCACCTGCGTGATCGCCGACGCGAACGCGGCCACCGCGACCCGGCCGGACGAACCGGAGGCGAGAGCGTCCAAAGTGGCCTGTGCGCGTTCCAGTTCGGCCGCGACGACATGGGCGTGCGCGACGAGCAGTTCGCCGGCGGGGGTCAGCGAGACCCGGCGCCCCTTGCGCAGCAACAACGGATGCCCTGCCTCTGACTCCAGGGCGACCAGCTGCTGCGACACCGCTGACGGCGTGAGGTGCAGTGCAGCAGCAGCGGCCGTCACCGTGCCGTGGTCGGCGAGTGCGCGCAGCACCCGGAGCCGTCGAGGATCGATCACCGCTCAATCATGGGGGATGACAGGGGGAAGGTGACGCCGGTGAGCTGCTCGGAGACCGTCCACAGGCGACGCGCGCTGTCGTCGTCGCGGGCGTTGCCCGACCGGCCGACCAGCTTCGGTGCGCCGCGGCTCTCCATGAAGCCCTTCGGGCCGGCGTAGCTGTTGCCGGGGATGTCTGCGACGGCGGCGTACAGGGTGGGCAGCGCGCCGCTTTCGTCGCTCTGGGCGAGCAGGTGCACGACCCTCTCCTGGATCGACTCGATCAGGGGCCGTTTCCCGGACGGGCGCAGGAGGCTCGTGGCCGCCATACCGGGGTGTGCCGCAGTCGCGAGGACAGGCGAGCCGGCCTCGGCGAGCCGACGTTGCAGCTCGGCGGTGAACAGCAGGTTGGCGAGCTTGGACTGTCCGTACGCCGCCAGTGCCCGGTACGGCCTGCGCTCCCAGTTGAGGTCCGCGAAGTCGATCGAGCCTGCCCGGTGGGCGCTGGAGGAGACGGTGACCACCCGCTCCCTGATCCGGGGCAGGAGCAGGTTGGTCAGCGCGAAGTGGCCCAGGTGGTTGGTGCCGAACTGCAGCTCGAAGCCGTCGGCGGTGCGGCCGAGCGGCGGGATCATCAGGCCCGCGTTGTTGATGAGCAGGTCGACTGGCTGGTCGAAGTCGTCGGCGAACGCGCGGACCGACGTGAGGTCGGCGAGGTCGAGTCGGCGGACTTCGAGGTCGCCGGTCATCGTCGCGGCAGCCTCACGGCCTTTGGCGAGGTCTCGCACCGCCAGCACGACTCGTGCTCCCCTGGCGGCGAGCACGCGGGCGGCGACACGGCCGATGCCGCTGTTCGCGCCGGTGACGATGACGGTGCGGCCGGTCATGTCGGGGACGTCGGCCGAGGTAAATGTAGTCATGAGCAACAATGTAGACGCCGACAACAATGTCGGCAATGGCAACAAGTTTCGTATACGATCCCGAGGTGCCCGAACGGCCCTATCACCACGGACAACTCCGCTCCGCCCTGCTCGCCGCCGCCGAACGCAGCCTGCGCCAGCACGGTGAGGAGCAGCTCTCCCTGCGCGAACTGGCCAGGGAACTAGGCGTCAGCCATGCCGCACCGCGGCGCCACTTCCCCGACCGGCAGGCCCTGCTCGACGCATTGGCCGAGGCGGGGTTCGGGCGCTTGGACGCGCAACTGCGCGCCGCGTGTGCCGAAGCGGGAGACGACTTCGCGCGGCGCCTGCAGGCGACAGTGGCGGCGTACATCCGGTTCGCCACCGAGGACGCGGCGCTGCTCCAGCTGATGTTCACCAGCAAGCACCGGCCGGGCGCGGACTGCGTGGTGGTGGCGGCCGAGTCGGCGTTCGCCCTGATGCACGAGTTGATCGTCCAGGGTCAGGAAGCGGGAGCACTCGCCGTCGGAGACCCGGAACGCGTGGGAATCGTGTTGTTCGCCCTGATGCAGGGCATTGCCACCCTGATGAACGGCGACATGGTCAAGCCTGAACTGCTCGACGGCCTCGTGGAGACAGCAGTCGAGCAGTTCCTGCGGGGAGCCCGCCCGGCCTGAGGGCTCACCGCGCAATGATGGGGGATTCCACTTCGCCGTTCACGGGGACGTCCTGCGGCACGATCGGGTCGATGGTCGTCCGGTCCAGCAGGAGGTACTTCTCCTCCGAGATGGGCATCATCGCCGGCAGGCCGTACTGGGGAGTGGTGACGACGTCCCGCTTCATGATCGGCAGACCGGTTTCCGGGTTGATCACCAGCTGGGTCTCGACGTTGGAGAACTGGAACGTCGGCGGCGCGGCGATAGCCACCCCGATGCCGTAGCGGTCTTCCTGCACGTTCACCCGGTCGAGGAAGCGCACCCCGTCGAGCGTCTTGAGCAGCTCGAACGCCGCTCGTCGCTGGTCGTCGCGCACGTTGGACGTCATCAGACCCATCGCGAGGGACGCGATCCGGTAGGGAGTCTTCTCCGCGGTGAGGGCTTCCAGCGTCTTCTTCAGCTCCGCCGGATCCGTGGGCAGCGAGTCGAACGAGTCGAGGCGCACGTAGCTGTGGAGAGACATCTGGAACCCGGCGACGCTGGTCTTCTGCACGGCGGGCTTCATCGGGCCCATGCGCACCGCGTGGCTGCCTCCGACCTGAGGCACCGTCGCCGGCTTGCCCGCCTCCTCCCACCAGTTCCGGGCTTCCAGCAAGAAGGGCTCCACGGTGCCGTCCTTCTGCACCACGCTGACCTGGCTGTTCGCCGACAGCCACTGGTCGGTCTTGGAGCCGAACCGCACGAGGCGCGGGCTCGCAGCGTCGCCCACGACCATCAGCGACCACTGCTCCGTCAACACGTGCCACCACTGTGCGGGCGCACCGGGCTGCACGGTCGGAGTGGGCCGCGGCAACACGATGACTGCCAGCGCGATCACCGCCGCCACCGCCACCAGCGGGGCAAACCGCTTGAGGAACTGCTTCCTCGCGATCCGTTCTCTTGGCAGCGCGGTGATGCGCACCAGGTCGCGTTCCATCCGGTCGCGCTCGACCTCCGGCGCGGGCGGCGCTGCCTGAGCCAGCTCCTTCATGAGGTCTTCCATGACTCCCTCGCCCGGTCGATGTTCGATGTAGAGAGAGCAGCCTTCAACCGCCGTCGAGCGCGATGCAGCCGCACGAAGTACGCCGCCGTGGTGCACCCGAGCACCTGCGCGGCCTCCGCCGCCGGCAACCCGTGCCACGCGATCAGCGTGAGCACTTCCTGATCGAACTCCGACAAACTGGCCAGCGCCGCCCGCAACTCCACGACCCGAACGAAGTCATCGGTGATCGGCACGTCGTCGATCTCGTCGTGCCACACCTGCCTGCGCGACGCTCTCACCAGGTTGCGGGCAATGCCGAGCAACCACGGCAGCGCGTTGGACGGCATCTGGTCGAGCTTGCGCCAGGCGATCGTGAAGGTCTCGCTGGTGATGTCCTCCGCGAGCCGCGCCCCCGCGTGGCTCGCGGCATAGGCGAGCACCCGCGGGTAACACTCGCGGTAGACATCGGAGAAGTCCTCCACGATCGCCCCTCCCTCTTCACGAGGTAGTGCGCTGACCGCCCAGATTCTTACTCTGCTGTGACCTGAGTCACAGTGTCATCAGAACGCTCGGCAGATCGCCGACTGGTAGTTCACTCCCTGGAAGGTGTACGGAACGTCCCAGTAGACGGCCTGACCGGCGCCCACGAACGCGCAGTACTGAGGGTAGGTGCTGACCTGACCGCCGCCGTCGACGAAGCCGACCGTGACCGAGACGCCGGAGGAGTTGCAGTTCTTGTAGTACTGCCTCATCGGCCCGCCGTTGGGGTTCGACGGGTTGAAGGACGTCCAGCACGGAATGTCCGCCGCCACCGAGGCTTCGGTGATCTGCACGGCCTTCGACGGTTCCGCCTGGGAGGAAACCGTGCTCATCGCCACCAGGGCCAAGCCGCCCAGTGCTGCTGCCATCATCTTCTTGCGCATTTGACACACCTTTCTTGTTCAGTTGGGATTGAGGGTCAATTTGGAGGTCGAGTAGTTCACGCCGATTTCGGTGCGCTCGAACTCCCATTTCCAGGCCGTACCGACGGCGACGAAAACGGCTCTGTCGACGAGTACGGTGATTTGGCCGCCGCTGTCCACGTACGCGGGGGTCACGATCTGGGGATTCCCGGCCGAATTGCAGTTGCGGTAGCGCTGCGTCATCCGGCCACCGTTGGGTGCCCCAGGAACGAAGGATGTCCAACACGGTGCGTCAGCGGTTTCCGTCGCTTGGGCGACGGGAGCGGCCCATCGACAGAGAACCGTCTTGTAGTTCACGCCCGGCAAGGTGCTCGACCAGTTCCAGACCGTCCATTCGCCGGGGAGCACGCGCCGGCAGTTTTCGGCGATCGCACGGTGGTGTACTTGTCCACTCGCGTCGGTGAATCCGATGCTCACGTCCACGGCGTGCGAATTGCAGTTCCGGTAGGTCTGAGTCATCGCGGCGCCTTGAGGAGCGGGCGGGTCGAAGGTGGTCCAGCACCGCGGTGGCGTCGGGTCGGCCTGCGAGGAAGTGGCCCCGATGAGCGTCGCTGCGATCGTTGTCGCGGCTATCAGAAAGGCTCTGATCATTTTTTCCCCCAGTCACTGCGTGAGGTTGCAGATCGCGGTTGAATAGTTGACGCCTTGGACGGTCAGGTCGAAGTCCCATTTCCAGACCTCGCCGGGCTGCACCCGTTTGCATCTGTCCTTGATGACGGTGATCTGGCCGCTGCTGTTCGTGTGGACAGGTCCGACGTTGATCTCGAACTCGTTGCAGTTGCGATAGCGCTGCGACATCCGGCCACCGTTGGGTGCTGCTGGGAAGAAACTGGTCCAGCACGGCGCCTCTGCAGGACCAGGCGCGCTGTAGACCCAACCAACGAAGGCGCAGAGCACCGTCTGGTAGTTGCTGCCCGGCCTCGTGATCTGGTGATCCCAGAAGATCCAGTTGTTGACCGTCGCGGGGCGGCACCCGTCGTTGTAGTTGATTTGCCCGCTGCTGGTCCTGAATCCGGTGTCCACCACCACGTCGAACGGATTGCAGTTCCGGTAGTACTGCTTCATCGGGCCGCCTTGAGGAGCCGGCGGGTTGAAACTCGTCCAGCACGGCGGATCGACTACGGCCTGTGCGGAGATTCCGGTGAAACTCGCCACGATGGTGATCGCGGCGATCAGCAAAGCCCTGAGCATGAGTTCCCCCTTTCAGCGCAGAGCGAGCGTGAAGACGTTTCGCAGGATCTGGCGAATGGCCGCGTCATGCGGCAGAGCGCCGTTGAACGACATGGACGAAGCGCTGAAAACCCAGCCCCCGTTGGGTTTCGGCCAGAACACCATGTCCGCGCCGTTGTCGTCGTTGTTGGTGCCACGGGCGATGTGCTGCACGCCGGACATGGCCGGGTTCAGCGCGTCGACCTCCCAGCCGCTCGCGGCGCCGTTGTCGGCGTAGCTGCCGAACGTGTTGCCAGGCTTCAGTCCTGTGCCTGCCAGCAAAGGGTGATCGGCGACGACCTTGTACGGGTGGAAGTTCATGTACGCGCCGGTCAGGGCGACGCCGAGGATCTGCGACTCGGACTTGCCCAGTGCGTGGTACTCGTCGCGGCCACCGGTCGAGTTGCGGTGGGTTGCCGCGGTGCCGTTGGCGTAGCTCATCCGCTCGTACATGCCGTTGCCACCGGTGTAGATCAGCCGGCCGCCGCCCGCGAGGTAGTCGACGACGCGTTGGCGCATGCGTTCTGACCAGTACTCGGGGTGGCTGCCGAGCACGAGCGCCTTGTACTGCCGAAGCCACGTTCCGTCGGCGTCGAGGTCGCCGTCGATGTAGGTGTCGTAGCTGAAGCTGTTGTCCTCCATCCACTTCAGCAAGAACATGTCGCTGTACAGCAGGTGGTCGATGCGCCCTGGCGGGTCGACCGGGATGGACGTGCTCGGCCGCATGAACGTCAGCTGGCGCTGGCGTCCGTCCTCGCCGTTGGAGTACTGGTTGTGCCCGCCCCAGGTGTTGTAGGCGTTGTAGGTGTTGGTGGGCAGGAGGAACGCGATCTTCGAAGTCGGTGCCGTCGGCCGCACCACGAACGGGATGTGCCTGCGCAGGCCACCAGGCGACTTCATCTCCAGCGCGTACACGCCGGTCGGCCAGGAGACGGTCGCGGAGACCCGTTCCGCCCAGCCGCATCCCGCGGTCCGGTAGTTCGCGGGCAGCGTCTGGAGTCCACTTGCGATGGTCAAGCCGCTCGACACGGCCTGTTTGCCGGGCAACCGGATCACCGACGCCGTCACGCCGGTGAGGCTCGTCGAGATCGGGAACCCGATCCGCTCACCGGCACGCACCGTCAGCGAGCTCGCATAACCCTGCAGCGCTCCGGTCGCCTCGACCGAGAAACCGTTGCCGACGACCTTGAAATCGCCGTCGAACCAGGCCGGGCCGCCGTCGGCGGGCACCGTTCGCGCGTTCATCAGGCGATACCAGTGCAACGTGTCGTCGTTCGCCGGAATCGAGCCCTCGTCGAGGCGGACCGCGTAGACGCAACCGGCGTTGTCGGAGAACACCTGCTTGTGGATGCCTTCGCCCCAGCCGAAGCCGATCTCCCAGGGATTGCCGCCGTTGGCCCACGTGGCGGTGTCCGAGTTGTAGCGGAACCAGTGCAGGTTGGTGCCCTGACGGACGCCGTAGATCACGCCGTCCGGGCCCGCGGTCAACGTCTGGTACTGCTTGAAGCCGCTGCCGATCTTCACTCCGGCGCCGCCGTTGGCCCAGCCGTTCTGGTAGCGGTACCACCAGAGTCCGCCGTCGGCGTCGACGCCGTAGATGACGCCGTCCCAGCCGCCGAAGATCCGCGGGAACTGCTGGAAGCCGTCGCCGATCTGCGTGCCGCCGCCGTCGGTCCACTGCCCCTCACCGGTCGCAGGGTTGGACACGGCGTAGTGGTAACGGCGGATGGCGCCGGAACCGGTGCGGCAGAAGAACGTGCCGTCCTTGTCCGCCAGCACGTCCTGGAACTGGTTGAAGCCGTTGCCGATCGGGTGGCCCGCACCGGGCGACCAGGAGGCGCTGCCGTCGGCCCAGCCGGTGTGCCGGTAGTACAGCAGCGTGCCGTCGGCCTGAAGTGCGTAGATGACGCCGTTGCCGGCGGGGATGAGCTTGAGGAATCGCTGACGCGGGTCGAACGCCGCCTCGGCGGCGGAAGCGGTGAGGCTCCCGCCACCGAGGAGGCCGGCGCCCGCGAGCAGTGCCGCGCCCTGCAGCACCTGCCTGCGTCCGTAGGCCTGTGGTTGGTTCATGTCACACGACCGCGCTGAACATGTTGAAGCCGACGCCGATCTGCGTGCTCGTGGTGTACGGACGCCCGCCGGGGTTGGAGTTGATGTTGTTCGGGAAGTAGTGCAGCGTGCCGTCCGGTTTGCGGGCCATCAGGTCGGCGTAGCCGTCGCCGCTGAGGTCGCCGGTGATGATCTCGTTGAACGGCAGGAAGCCGCTGCCGATGTTGATGCTGTCGCCGTACGGCCTGCCGCCGGGGTTCGAGTTGATGTTGTTGGGCAGGTAGTGCAGTGAGCCGTCGCCCTGGATGCCGATGAGGTCGGCGTAGCCGTCACCGCTCACGTCGCCGGCGCGCAGTTGCGTGAAGGCCTGGAACCCGACGCCGATCTGCGTGCTGGTGGTGTACGGCCTGCCGCCGGGGTTGCTGTTGATGTTGTTCGGGAAGTAGTGCAGGGTCCCGTCCGGCTTGGTGGCGAGCAGGTCGGCGTAGCCGTCGCCGCTGACGTCGGCGAGCAGGATGTTGTTGAAGATCTGGAAGCCGCTGCCGATGTTGATGCCGTTGGTGTACGGCCTGCCGCCGGGGTTGCCGTTGATGTTGTTGGGGAAGTAGTGAAGTGATCCATCGGTTTGCACGCCGATGAGGTCGGCGTACCCGTCGCCGCTGACGTCGGCCGAGCGCACCCAGTTGAACGGCCCGAAGCCCTCGCCGATCTGCGAGCCGCTGGTGAACGGCTTGTTGCCGGGGTTCGAATTGATGTTGTTCGCGTAGTAGTACAGCGTGCCGTCCGGCTTGACCGCGGTGAGGTCCGCGTAACCGTCGCCGCTCACGTCACCGATGCGGTCGCCGCGACCGGACGTCGTGGCCACTTCGGCGAGCAACTGCCGTGCGGTGGCCTCGAACTGGTCGTAGCGCTCGGGGTGCCCGGAGATCTGCACCGCCTGCGCGATCTGGCCCGCGGTGTAGCCGGGGTTCGCCCGGTCGACGTTGACGGCCCTGGTGAAGAACTGAGTCGCCGCGTAGTCGACGTTCCTGATCTGTTCCGGCGTGCCCCAGCCCTGCGAAGGCCGCTGCTGGAAGACCCCGAGCGAGTCGCGGTCGCCGCAGTCCAGGTTGTTCATGTGCGACTCGACCCAGCCGGTCTCGAAGCCGGCGAGCATGACCTTCGGCGACACGAGGTACCGCTTGCCGACCTCGTAGACCTTCTTGGTGACGTTGAGATCGCGTGGTGGCAAGGGCATCGGGCACTCCGCGGCGGACGCGACCGGCTGCAACGCGGTCATCGCGCCGGTGACGAGCGCGGCCGTTGCCAGGCCGAGAACGAGTCTTTTCGCTGCTGTACGCATGGTTGTCCCCCCAGGACTGTTAGAGGATCGAGCTGAAGACGTCGAAGCCGACGCCGATCTGAGAGCTCGTCGTGTACGGACGGCCGCCGGCGTTGGAGTTGATGTTGTTCGGGAAGTAGTGGACGGTCCCGTCGGACTTGCGGGCCATCAGGTCGGCGTAGCCGTCGCCGCTGAGGTCGCCGGTGACGATCTCGTTGAAGACCTGGAAGCCGCTGCCGATGTTGATGCTGTCGCCGTACGGCCTGCCGCCGGGGTTCGAGTTGATGTTGTTGGGCAGGTAGTGCAGCGAACCGTCTGCCTGCACACCGATCAGGTCCGCGTACCCGTCACCGCTCACGTCGCCCGCGCGCAGCTGCGTGAAGGCCTGGAACCCCACACCGACCTGCGTGCTCGTGGTGAACGGGCGCCCGCCGGGGTTCGAGTTGATGTTGTTCGGGAAGTAGTGGAGCGTCCCGTCCGGCTTGGTGGCGAGCAGGTCGGCGTAGCCGTCGCCGCTGACGTCGGCGAGCAGGATGTTGGTGAAGACCTGGAAGCCGCTGCCGATGTTGATGCCGTTGGTGTACGGCCTGCCGCCGGGGTTGGTGTTGATGTTGTTGGGGAAGTAGTGCAGGGAACCGTCCGATTGGGCGCCGATGAGGTCCGCGTACCCGTCACCGCTGACGTCGGCGGAACGCACCCAGGTGAACGGCCCGAAGCCCACACCGATCTGGGTCCCGCTGGTGAACGGCTTGCCACCATTGGTGTTGATGTTGTTCGGGTAGTAGTGCAGCGTTCCGTCGGACTTGAGCGCGGTCAGGTCCGCGTAGCCGTCGCCACTCACGTCACCGACGTGGTCGGTGCGGGGCCGTCCGGGAGCCCCGTCGTCGACGATGTTGTTGTAGCGCATCGCCGTGAACGGGTTCGCCCACGAAGCGGGCCACACGCGCTCCTCGGCGACCTGGCCGTCCAGGTACTCCTCGCGCACGATCGGCCTGGTCTTGGCGTTGTCGTCCCACCCGACGAACAACGCGATGTGCTGGATGTTGTCGTTGTGCTGGAAGAGCACGTCACCCGGCTTCAGGTCGCCGCGCGGGATCGTGTGCATGATCTGCGGGAGGTCGAAAGTGGTGCGGGACCTGCTCAAGGCCCACGTCATCGAGACATAGCCGGAGCAGTCCGTGCGATAAGTGCCGTACTGGTTCGAGTACGAGGCGTTCTGGTTGTACGGAACGCGTGCGGCGATCCACGACTGCGACCGCGTCAGCACCTCGGACCTGGTGATCGGCCCATCCACCACGGCCGCGGACGCGGGCGAAGTGAACAGCCCTGCAATCAATGCGCTCACGGCAACCAACAGGGTTGTTCTAAGCGTGCTTTTCATGCGACGAGGTTCGCGAGGGGGACTACACGGGCAGGCACACGCCGCTACACAAACCTGTGTAGAACGGACCCTGTTCGTGTGAGTTTGTGAGGGGCGGGGATGGACTTCCGGGTGCTTGGCCCGCTTGAGGTAAGGCCGGACAACGGGCGGCCAGCAGTTCCGACGCGCCGCAAGCAGAGGCTGCTGCTCGGCATGCTGTGCCTGCACTCCAACGAGGTGATCTCGCGCGACACCGTCGTCGACTGGTTGTGGGGCGAGGCGCCGCCGGCCTCGGCCGTCGCGAACCTGCAGTCGTACGTCTCGGAGCTGCGCAAGCTGATCGGCAAGGACAGGCTGTGCACGAGCAAGGACGGCTACCTGCTGAAGATCGCGGACGACGAGCTCGACGCGGCGAACTTCGAACGGCTCGCCCGTGACGGCAAGGCGGCCGTGCGCGCCGGACGCCAGGTGGTCGCCGTGCAGCAGTTCGCCCAGGCGCTGGCGTTGTGGCGCGACGAGGTGCTGTGCGGGCTCGCGTTGCCCGATGCGGGACGAGCGGAGGCGGCGCGCCTCGACGAACTGCGGCTGGCAGCCGAGGAGGACCACGTCGAGGCACGGCTCGAGCTCGGCCTGCACCACGAGGTGGTCGGCGAGCTGCGGCGGTTGATCGACCGGCATCCGTTGCGCGAAGGCCTGTGGGCCCAGTACGCGCTCGCGTTGTACCGCTGTGGCAGGCAGGCCGAGGCGTTGGAGGCGCACCGCGAGGTGCACGACCTGCTCGACCGCGAGCTGGGTGTGCGTCCCGGCGTGCGGTTGCGGGATCTGCAGCAGCGCATGCTCCGCGCGGATCCCGATCTCGACCTGCGGCCGGTGATGACTGCGGTGTCGGTGCCCAGGCAGCTGCCGGCGTCCGCGCGGGGGTTCATCGGCAGGCAGTCCGAACTCGCTGAACTGGACGCGCTGCCTGACGGCGCCGGGGTCGGGTTGCTGACGGGTGCTCCTGGTGTCGGCAAGACGGCGTTGGCGTTGTACTGGGCGCATCGTGTCCGGGATCGCTTTCCGGATGGCCACCTCTACGCGAACGTCCACGGCGGTGTCGCACCGATCGACGTGATCGGCCGCTTCCTTCGCGCGTTGGGTGCTGCTCCCGAACGGGTGCCGACCCACGTCGACGAAGCGGCGTCGGTGTTGCGCACGTTGCTGGCCGACCGGCGAGTGCTGATGGTCCTCGACAACGCCGAGACAGCGGACGACGTGCGCCCGCTGCTGCCGGCGAGCAACGGCTGCTTCGCGCTGGTGACCAGCAGGGATCGGCTGGACGGGCTGGTGGTCGCGGACGGGGCGCGCCGGATGACGCTCTCCGTCCTCCCGGCGAAGGAGTCGACCGAGCTGCTGGTGGAGGCGCTCGGCGAACGACGAGCCGCCGCCGAACCCGACGCCGTCGCCGAGCTCGCCGAACTGTGCGGGCACCTGCCGCTGGCGCTGCGGATCGCCGCCGCCAACCTCGCCAACGTGCCGTTCCGCACCCTGTCCGACGGCGTCCGGGACCTCGCCGACGGCGGCCTGTCGTCGCTGGAGGTGCTCGGATCCGGCGACCTCGCCGTGCGCAGGGCGTTCGACATGTCCTACCGTGCGTTGTCGCAGCCCGCGCAACGACTGTTCCGCAGGCTCGGCCTGTTGCCGGGCGGGTGGTTCTCCGTCGAGTCCGCCGCGGCGCTGGCGAGTACGGCGGTGGGGGACCTGCGCACGTTGCTCGACGAGCTGGCAAGCGCGCACCTCGTCGTTCAGTCCGATTGGGAGCGGTTTGTCATGCACGACCTGTTGCGGATGTACGCGGCGGAGCTCGCGGACGCGTTCGACGACGCGGAGGACCGGGCGGCGGCAACGCGTGCGCTGGTGGGTGCCTACGTGACAGCCGTCGAACGGGCCGCGGCCGGGATCGCGTCCGCCGATCCCGATGAACGCGACCAGGCGATGCGCTGGATCGAGGCCGAGCTGCCGAACCTGGTCGCGATCGCGGAGACCGCCGGTGCCGTCGGTCGACCGGACGCCGCCTGGCGGATCGCCGAACAGCTCGGCGGCTACTTCTGGTTGAGCCGGCCCGTGTCGCACTGGTTGCGGCTGGCCACCGCCGCCCAGGAGAGCGCTCAGCAGGCCGACGACAAGCGCGCGCTCGCGTCGGCGAAGCGGCTGCTCGGCGAGGCGCGGCACTGCCTCGGCCAGAACGAGGAAGCGATCGTGCACCTCGCGGACGCGCTCGCGCTGGCACGTGAGTCCGGAGACCGCGTCGCCGAGGCGGCGAACCTCATGTTCCTCGGGCTGGTCGAGCAGGACCGCGGCAGCCTGCCCGATGCCGAACGGCACTTCAACGACTGCATCGACATCGCCCAGGACGACCGGCTCATGGCGGCGGGAGCCAAGGGCAACCTCGGCTACGTCCGGCAGCTGATGGGTCAGTACGACGTCGCGGACGACCTCTACCGGTGGGCCCTGGCCTGCTACGACGAGATCGATCCGCCGCTCGTCGGCTCGGCGTACAACATGCTGGCCCTCCTCGCCCACGAACGCGGCCGGTACGACGACGCCATGGAGCACGTCTCAATGGCGCTGTCACGGAGCCAGGGCTACGACCGAGGCGTCGAGGCCCACGCGCTGGACACACTCGCTCGGGTGCAACGCGACACCGGTGAGCTCGACGCCGCACTGGCGACCGCGCAACGGTCGACCGAACTCGCGGGAAAGCTCGCCGACCTGCGCGCGGAGACCGACGCGTTGAACACGCTCGGCTCGATCGAACTGCTCGCCGGCCGGTTCGCCAGGGCGGCCGAGCGACACACCAACGCCGTTGCGCTGGCTCGCAGGTCAGGGGTCGTGGTGCAGCAGCTGGAGTCTTTGCTCGGCGCGGCCAGGGCGAACCTCGCGATGAGCGAGACCGAGGCTGCCGGCGAGCTGCTGCGTGACGTCGAAGAACGCGCGGTCGACGGCGGTTTCGCCGTACTGGCTGCGAGCGCCCGCGCACTGCGGGTGAGCGTTAACTGATATTGACGCTCTCGCTCGGGCTGTGCCAATCTGAGCGAGCAGCATCTGGGGGGTGTTTTGCAGGTGGCCGAAGACGGGACAAGTCTGTCCAGCAAGATCAGTTTCTTGTTCAGCACGGTGCTGGGGCCGAACGGCGAGCTGTTTACACCGCGCACGCTGGCCGCTCACATCCAGGAGCGGTTCGACGTCAAGATCTCGCACACGTACCTGTGGCAGTTGCGCACGGGTGAGCGGGACAACCCGACGAAGCAGCACATCGAGGTGCTCAGCAGCGCGTTCGGCGTGACACCCGCGTACTTCTTCGCCGACGACGAGGCCTATCTGGCGCGCGTGCGCAACCAGGTCCAGGCGTTGCAGGCCATGAAGACCACGAAGGTCGACGCGTTGCAGGCGCGGGTCATCGAGCTCAACGACGCCGAACCCGAGGTGCGCGACAGGATCGCCCAGCTCATCAACCTCGCGCTCAACCTGCATCGTGACGGGGGCCGCGATGAGACTGACTGAACGATCCACTGTGGACCGCCGGGCGCTGCGCGGGAGGATCGCGAAGGCCATCGACGGTGTGGAGATCCCCCGCCCGTTCGAGATCGGCGAGTTCGTCCGGAGGCTCGGCGAGCACCGGGGCCGGCAGATCCACCTGTTCGCCGTCGACCTGTCCGCGGCGAGCGACGTGCGCGGACTGTGGCTCGCCACCGCCACCGAGGACTTCATCTTCCACGAGCTCGGCACGTCCAGGCTGCACCAGGAGAACACGATCCTGCACGAGGTCGCGCACATGCTGCTCGACCACCGCGGCAACGGCCACCTCGACGAGGCACAGGCACGGGTGTTCTTCCCCGACCTCGACCCTCAGGCGGTGCGGGACGTCTTCGGCCGGTCCGCGTACAGCCGTGTGCTGGAGCAGGAGGCGGAGTTCGGCGCGGCCGCGCTGTGGGACCTCATCGGCAGAAGGCTGGTCCCCGGCCGTGACCTGGACCCGGCCTCGGCGGCCGTCGTCGACAGGTTCGACGAGGTGCTGGGTGAGGTCCGGTGATCGTCAACCAGGTTCTGCACATCACGATCTGTGTCCTGTTCACGGTGCTGATCGCGTACAAGTTCGCCGACCTGCTGCGCCGGCCCACCAACCCGGCCATGTGGGGCCTGTGGGGCGCGCTGGCCGGCTTCGGGTTCGGTCTCACCGTCGGCGTCGACGTGGTGTTCAAGGCGATGGACCGAGTGGTCCCGGGAAGTCCCTGGTGGCTGCAGCACGTCCTGCTGTGCGGTGCAGGGTGGGCGTTGCAGGTGTTCTTCATCTACTCGATCGACGAGGGCCGTGCCGCTCACCGGCGCATGGTCCGATGGGGTCTCGTGTACCTCGCTGGACAGGTGCTGATCACCGCGCTGTACGTGCCGGCCTACCTGCGCGGTGACGTCGCCGCGATGTTGCGGCAGGACTTCGCGAACGCCCCGCTCGCGGTGCTGATGAACCTCGTTTTCGTCGCTCACGTCGGTGTCGTGATGATGACGATCACGCGCATGGCGTGGACGTGGACGAAGGTGGCCGATCGGGTGTGGCTGCGGCGGGGCCTGCGGTTGATCGCGATCGGTTCGGCGTTCGCCGCGTTGCTACCCGTGCACAAGATCGGTTATGTGTCGGCGGTGTACCTCGGGTACCAGCCGCCGTGGTCGGAGTTCCGCTGGAGCTTTTACCCGATCATGATCGGCGTCGCGCTGGCGACCGTCGGCGCCCTGTTGCCGAGGTGGGGGCCGAGGTTCGACGCGATGTGGCAGTGGGCACTGCACTACCGCTCGTACCGGCGACTCGCTCCACTGTGGACGGCGTTGGTCGGTGCGTTCCCCGAGGTGCAGCTGGAAGCGCCGTACCGGCTCGTCCGCGACGGCTACCGGCTCGACGACCTGCGGTACTTCGTCTACCGGCGGGTGATCGAGATCTGGGACGCGCGGCGTGCGCTGCGCCCGTACACCAGCCGGTCGCACCGCGACTCCGCGATCGCTTCCGCACGGGCGGCGGGGTTGAGCGACACCGAGATCACCGCGGTCGCCGAGGCTGCGAGCGTGGCGGAAGGGTTGCGTGCGCGCAAACACGGCCGTGATCGCAGCGAAGACGACTACGCGCCGAAGATGCCTGGCGGATCCGACCTCGCCGCCGAGGTGGCGTGGCTGGAGCAGGTCGCCGGCGCGTTCATCCGTGCGGAGGCGAGATGACCCCGCTGGCCGGACCTTCGCCGTTCCGCCCGCCGGTGCGGACGGGCGAACCCGAACCCGCACCGGCGGACGACCAGGCGTCGGCTACATCTTCGCGCGAGCGGCGACGAACGCGTCCACCGCGCGGTTCACGTCGTCCGTCGTGTGCGCGGCCGACATCTGCGTACGGATCCGCGCCTTGCCGTGCGGCACCACGGGGTACGAGAAGCCGATGACGTAGATGCCCTGCTCCAGCAACAGGTCGGCGAGCCTGCCCGCCTCGGCCGCGTCACCGATCATCACCGGGATGATCGGGTGCTCGCCGGGCAGCAGGTCGAAGCCCTCCTCCGTCATGCGCCGGCGGAACAGCTCGGTGTTCTCCCTGAGCTGGGTGAGCAGCTCGGACGAGGACGACAGCATGTCCAGCGTGGCGATCGCGGCGGTGGTGATCGACGGTGCCAGCGAGTTCGAGAACAGGTACGGGCGCGAGCGCTGGCGCAGCAGTTCGACGATCTCCTTGCGGCCCGACGTGTAACCGCCGGACGCGCCGCCCAGCGCCTTGCCGAGCGTGCCGGTCACGATGTCGACGCGGTCCTGCACGCCGAAGAGCTCCGGGGTGCCGCGACCGGTCGGGCCGGTGAAGCCGACGGCGTGCGAGTCGTCGACCATGACCAGCGCGTTGTACCGCTCGGCCAGGTCGCAGATCTCGTCCAGCGGCGCGAGGTAGCCGTCCATCGAGAACACGCCGTCGGTCGCGATCAACCGGTAGCGCGCGTCGGCCGCGTCCTTGAGCTGGCGCTCCAGGTCGTCCATGTCGCGGTTCTTGTAGCGGAACCTGCGAGCCTTCGACAGCCGGACGCCGTCGATGATCGACGCGTGGTTCAGCTCGTCGGAGATGATCGCGTCCTCGGCGCCGAGCAGCGTCTCGAACAGACCGCCGTTCGCGTCGAAGCACGAGCTGTAGAGGATCGTGTCCTCGGTGCCGAGGAACTCGCTGAGCTTGCGCTCCAGTTCCTTGTGAGGCTCCTGGGTGCCGCAGATGAACCGCACCGAGGCCATGCCGAAGCCCCAGTCGTCGAGCGCCTTCTTGGCGGCGGCGATCAGCTGCGGGTGGTCGGCGAGACCGAGGTAGTTGTTGGCGCAGAAGTTCAGGACCTCGTCGCCCTGGCCGACTCGGACGGCGGCGTTCTGCGGGGTGCCGATCACGCGTTCGGCCTTGTAGAGCCCGGCCTCCCTGATCTCCCCGATCGTCTTGAGGAGATCGTTCTTCAGCTCGCCGTACATCAGGCTCCCGTCCAGTCGAGGATGACCTTGCCGCACTTGCCTTCGCGCGCGGTGGCGAACGCCTCCGCGTGCTGCGTGTGGTCGTACCGGTGCGTGATGACCGGTGCGAGGTCGAGGCCGCGCTGCAGCAGCACGGTCATCGAATACCAGGTCTCGAACATCTCGCGGCCGTAGATCCCCTTGATGTGCAGCATCTTCAGCACGACGCTGCTCCAGTCGACGGGGAACTCCTCCGCCGGCAGCCCCAGCATCGCGATGCGACCGCCGTGCGCCATGTTCGCGATCATGCTCTGGAGTGCCGACGGCTTGCCGGACATCTCCATGCCGACGTCGAAGCCCTCCGCCATGCCGAGTTCGGCCTGCGCCTGCTCGATGGTCTTCTCGGCGACGTTCACCGCGAGGTCGACGCCGACCTTGCGCGCGAGGTCCAGCCGGTGCTCGGAGACGTCGGTGATCACGACGTTGCGCGCGCCCGCGTGCTTTGCGACGGCGGCGGCCATGATCCCGATCGGACCGGCGCCCGTGATGATCACGTCCTCGCCGATCACGGGGAAGCTCAGCGCGGTGTGCACGGCGTTGCCGAACGGGTCGAAGATCGCGGCCACGTCCAGGTCGACGGCCGTGCGGTGCACCCACGCGTTCTGCTCGGGCAGCACGACGTACTGCGCGAACGCGCCGTTGGAATGCACGCCGAGACCACGCGTGTTCGCGCACAGGTGCCTGCGCCCGGCCTTGCAGTTGCGGCAGGTTCCGCACACGAGGTGGCCCTCGCCGCTCACCAGGTCGCCGACCTTGACGCCGGTGACGCTGTTGCCGACTTCGGCGACCTCGCCGACGAACTCGTGGCCGAGGACCAGCGGCGCCTTGATGTTCTGGGCGGCCCAGTCGTCCCACGAGTCGATGTGCAGGTCGGTGCCGCAGATGCCGGTGCGCAAGACCCTGACCAGCACGTCCGTCGGACCCGGCGTGGGGTCGGGGACGTCGGTCAGTTCGAGGCCAGGCCCGGCGGCGACCTTGACGAGAGCCTTCATGCGGGAAGTCTCACCCTTTGCGGCTTGTGCAGTCCATCAGGACTTTCTGAAGTTCTTGTGCAGCTCAGCTTCATTGGCGATGTTGCGCACCATGCCGCCGAACACCACGCCGTGGAACGGCCAGACGACCGCCCAGTAGAGGTGCCCGGCGAGCCCTTTGGGCACGAACACGGCGCGTTGGCGGTAAGTGGACCCGTGTCCCTCGTTGCCCGCCACTCGAAGCTCCAGCCAGGCCTGACCCGGCACCTTCATCTCCGCGCGCAATCGCAGCAGCCTGCCGCGTTCGAGCTCCTCGACCCGCCACCAGTCGAGCGCCTCGCCGACGTTCAACCGGTGCGGATCCCTGCGGCCCCGTCGCAGGCCCACCCCGCCCGCGAGCCGGTCCATCCACCCGCGCACGGCCCAGGCCAGCGGAAACGAGTACCAGCCGCGTTCGCCGCCGATGCCCTCGACGACCTCCCACAAGCGCTCCGGACTCGCGTTGGTGCGGCGTTCGCGGTCGTCGGTGTAGACGGAACCGCCGGACCAGTCGGGGTCGCTCGGCAGCGGCTCGCTCGGCGCACCGGGGACGGAGGCCCCTGACCAGCGGGTCTCCACGTCGGCGTCGCGGATCTTGGTCAGCGCGAGCTCGACCGCCTTGTCGTAACCGACGTTCTCACCGGGCAGCACCTCGCGGATGTCGTTCTCCCGGCACACCACCTCGTGCACCAGCGACTCGATCAACGGCTTCGCGATCGACCGCGGGACGGGCGTGACCACGTTGACCCAGTGCGACGACAGGCCTGGCGTCAACACGGGCACGGGCAGCACGCGTCGTTCGGGCAGCCCGGCCACCCGCGCGTACCGCAGCATCATCTCCAGGTACGTGAGCACGTCCGGTCCGCCGATGTCGAACGTCCGGTTCGCGCCTTCGAGCGTGGTCGCGTCGACCAGGTACCGCAGCACGTCCCGGACGGCGATCGGCTGGATCCGGTTGTGCACCCAGCGCGGCGTGACCATGACCGGCAGCCGTTCGGTCAGGTACCGCAGCATCTCGAAGCTCGCCGACCCGGACCCGATGATCACCGCGGCCTGCAGCACCACGGCGGGGACCTCGCAACGCAGGAACACCTCGCCGACCTCCTTGCGGGAGGCCAGGTGAGGTGACAGCTCACCGGTCGCGGGGTGCAGCCCGCCCAGGTAGACGATCCGCCGCACGCCCGCGCGTTCGGCGGCCTCGGCGGTGTTCTGGGCGGCCTTGCGGTCCGCGTCGGCGAAGTCCTTCGAGTTCAGCGAGTGCACGAGGTAGTGGACGACCTCGACGTCCCGCATGGGTTCGTCGAGGTCGCCGAGCACGTCACCTTTGACGATCTCGACCTGGCCTGCCCACGGAACGTCGCGCAGCTTCTCCGGTGAACGCACGAGGCAGCGCACCTCGTGACCTTCCGCCAGCAGCCTGGGCACGAGCCGCCCGCCGAGGTATCCGGTCGCACCGGTGACGAGACATCGCATGCCTCGATCCTCGGTGCTGAGGTGAGCAGCCGCAGATCAGCGCTTGCGCTTGATCACCACGGTTCCGCCGCGCACCGAGCCCTTGAGCTGGAAGTGCGGGTTGCCGACGGAGTTGTGGACCTTGTCCTTGAGCTCGCCGGCGGTGATCTCCACGCCGTCGGCGTTGACCGACGACCCCGCGGGCAGCAGCAGCTTCACCGTGCCCAGCGACACGTCCAGGTCGACGTTGACGACCGGTGGCACGTCGGCGGCGGTGAAGTCGAGGTTGGTGGTGCCGAGGGTGTTGCGGATGACGAGCTCGCGCGGCACGACCCAGTGGCCCTTGCGGGTCGTGGTGCTCATCGTGTTCTTCAGTTCGGTGCGCGCGTGGGCGAGCTCGTTGTTGACCATGCCGGGCAGGTCGAGCAAGACGGTGTTCAGATCAGCCCTGGTCACGGCGGCGAGAGCGGTGTCCGTGCGGGCCGTGAACTCGTCGAGCGAGATCATGCCGCGGCCCACCGCCTTGTTCAGCAGGCTGACCACGTGCTCACGTTCCGCATCGGACACGCGTAACTCTCTGGGGTCTGTCATTTCTCTGCCTCCGGTTCGGCGTCGAGACCGTGCTCGATGGCATAACGCGCCAGCTCCACCCGGTTGTGCAGTTGAAGTTTGCGCAATGTCGATTGAACGTGGTTTTCGACCGTGCGGTGGGAGATCACCAGACGGTTGGCGATCTGTCGTGCGGTCAGTCCCTTGGCCACCAGTCGCAGCACCTCGGTCTCCCGATCGGTGAGCTGCGGCTTCTCCTCGGAGTCGTCGGGCGCGGCGGCCATCCGCCGGTACTCGCCCAGCACCAGTCCCGCGAGACCGGCGGTGAACACGGCGTCCCCGGCGGCGGTCCTGGTCACGGCCTCGACCAGTTCCTCCGACGACGCGGACTTCACCAGATAACCGGACGCGCCCGCCTTCACGGCCTGCAGCACGTCGTCGTGCTCGCCGGACGCGGACAGCACCAGCACGCGCGTGTCCGGCAGCTCACTCGTGATCATCAGCGTCGCGTCGACGCCGGAGAGCTCGCCGAGGTTGAGATCCATCAGCACCACGTTGGGCCGCACGGCCTTCGCGATGCGCACGGCCGAGGCGGCATCACCCGCGGTCGCCACGATCTCGAAACCGCGCTCCTGGAGATCGCGTGCGACGCCTTCGCGCCACATCGGGTGGTCGTCCACGACCATCACCGAGACCGTCATCTTGCCGCCCCCTTCCTGAACACCCGAACCTCCCATTCCGTGCCCTCCCCCGGCCCGGTCTGGAGTTCGAGCGTGCCACCCAGTGATTCCACCCGGCCTTTGATCGACTTCTCGATCCCCATCCTGCCTTCCGCCGCGGCGGAGGCGATGCGGCCGTCCGGGATCCCCGGTCCGTCGTCCCGGACACTCAACACGATTTCTTCCCCGAGATCTTCGAGCAACACCCAGGCCCGCGCGTCCTCACCGGCGTGTTTGTCCACGTTGGACAGTGCCTCGCGGACGAGCGAGGTGAGTTCGCCGGCGGCCGGTGCGGCGAGCATCACCTGGGTGGCGGGGGTGGAGACCTGGATCTTCGGCGTGGCGAGCAGTTGCAGGCCGGGCCGCAGGTCGATCTCGCCGTCCACAGTGGAGTCAGTTGGTGCGGCGGCCACTAAATTCCGCAGCGCCACCTCCTGTTCGCCGGCGAGCTTGGCCAGTTCCGCGGCCTCGCCACCGACCTCGAGGCCGCGTTTGCGCACGCGGGCGAGGACCTGGAGCACGCTGTCGTGGATCGAACGGGCGAGCCTTTCGCGTTCGGACGTCGCGGCTTCGGCCCTCAAAGCCTGTGCGAGGAGCACCGCGGACCGCCGTGCCGTGGCGGAGGCCATGCCGACGACCATGCCCGCACCGGCCAGCAGCACGACGTCGCGCAGCAGGTCGAGACTCGGCACACCCTTCGACAGATAGGTGAAGAGGCCGACCGCCATTCCGCCCCCGAAGCCGGCCGCCGCCCCGCCGAGCGCGCCCAGCGCGACCGCCGGAACGCACGCCCAGATCGTCGTGATCAACGGGACGTTCAGGGTCAGCAGCTGGTGGTCGGACATGATCAACGGCGACAACGACATGAGTCCGCAGGTCAGAGCCAGGTCGACCAGCACGATCGGCCAGCGCCTGCCCCACGTCGTGCTGTACGCGCGGCTGGTGAAGACGGACCACAGCGCCATCACCCCGAGCGTGGTCCACGCGAGCCACGGACGAACGTAACCGGATTGGTTCGCGATCACGTTGGCCGCCGCGAAGAGGAATGTGACTATGCGTAGCGCAATGGTCCCGCGCCACAGCGGTGTGGCCGGGTCGTCGATCACCTTCGTCACACGTTCGGCAGGCAGTTTGCGCACGCTGTGCTCCTTTCGGACACCATCCTGCCGCGTGAACGTGCGCTAGCTAACCCCCAGGTGGCCGTCTTCTGCCGAACGGAGGAATGTGCGACGCTCTCCGGGTTCAGGTGGGGAGGGCGTACAGGTGCGCGACTGGCCGTTGTGGACACTGCGACGGCCCGCGCTCTGCTATTGGCTGTTGATCGACCTGGTGGCGCTGGCCACCATCACCGCGGTGATCGTGTGCACCCCGACGCCGTCACCCTCCGAAATCGGCAGGTTCGCGGCCATCGCGGGTACAGCGGGCGCCGTGATCATCGGCAGCTCCATCTACAGCCACCGCCTGGGCGAGACCGAGCGCAACCCGTGGGCAGCCCACCTGTCGTACCTGACCGCGGGCATCCTCGCCCTGCCGCCGAACCTGATGGTCCTGCTGCTCTTCGGCCCCGCCCTGCACTGCCTGCTGGCCCAACGCCCCGAGACGCACCGCTGGATCTACACCCTCAGCGCCACGACCCTCGCCGTCTTCGCCACCCGCTACCTGCTCGGCTGGTCCAACCCCCACGCCAGCCTGCTGATCATGGTGCTCGGCGCGGCCGTCCTGCTGACCCTCAGGGCGGCCCTGATCGCGTACGGCCTGAAGCTCCGCACCCCGTCCGCGACGTTCGAGGAGAACGTCGGCGAACCCATCGACGTGGTCCTGGGCATCGTCGCGGTGTCCATCGGCGGCCTCATGGGCTGCGTGGCCGAGTCCAACGCCATCCACGCCCTGATCGCCGGCCCACCCCTGGCCCTGCTGGAACGAGCCGCCCAACTCCCGCAGTGGCGCCGCTCGGCCCAGCGCGACGCCAAAACCGGCCTCGCCAACGCCGTGCACTGGGACAGCCGAGCCCGCTACGAACTGACCAAGGGCGCCGAGCGCACCCGCCCGATGGCCGTCATGCTCCTCGACCTCGACCACTTCAAGAGGGTCAACGACGAGGTGGGCCACCTGGCAGGCGACGCCGCCCTGGCCGCGATCTCGTTGCTGCTCCGCGGCACCGTCCGCCGCGGCGACCTGGTGGGCAGGTTCGGCGGCGAGGAGTTCGTCGTGCTGCTGCCCGAGGCCACCCCGGACGAGGCCGAGTTCGTGGCTGAACGGGTGCGCAAGGCCGTGGCGGCGCTGCGGGTGCCGACGATGGCCACCGACGGCAAGCCGCACGAGCTGCACGGGCTCACCGTGTCCATCGGCGTGTCCACCACGACGCGGTTCGGCTACGAGCTGTCGGACCTGCTGGTGGCGGCCGACGCGGCGCTGCTGGCCGCGAAGGCGTACGGCCGCAACCTCGTGTCGATGGCCTAGAGCTCCTTCACCCGCTCGCCCTTGTCGTCCTTCGGCGCGGTGTCCTGCGGATTCAGCACGTCCACCTTCTCCGGCTTCTCCACCGCGTCCGCGTCCGAGATCAGCGACCGGATCCCGGAGTTCAGCACCGCCAGCAACGGCACCGCGAGCAGCGCACCGGCGATCCCGCCCGTGACCAGCCCTCCGGCGATCGCCAGCACCACGGCCAACGGGTGCAGCTTGACCGCGCGGCCCAGCAGCAGCGGCTGCAACACGTGCGACTCGAGCTGCATCACGCCGATGAGCACGGCCAAAACCACCAGCGCCGCGATCGGCCCGTTGGTCACCAACGCGATCAACACAGCCACAGCGCCCGTGAACACGGCACCGATGATCGGGATGAACGCACCGAGGAACACCAACGCGGACAGCGGCACCACGAGTGGCACGCCGATGATCGCCAGGCCGATGCCTACACCGACGGCGTCCACGATCGCGACCACGGCTGTGGCACGTACATAAGAAACGAGAGAGCCGAACCCGCGACGGCCGGCTACGTCGACACGCTGGCGCACGTCGCGCGGCACCGCACGCGTCACGAACCGCCAGATCCCGTCGCCGTCGTGCAAGAAGAAGATGAGGGTGAACAGCGCGAGCAGCAGTCCGGTGAGCGCCTCGCCGACGGTCGCGGCGGTCGTCAGTGCACCGGACGTGATCTCGGCCTGGTTCTCCTTGATCGTCTTCACGATGTCGTTGAGGTAGTTCTGCAGCTGCTGGTCGGAGAGGTGAGCCGGCCCGTCCTTCAGCCACTGCTGGATCGTGTCGAGCGACGCGCCCACCTGGGTCTGCAGCTCGGGCAGACCGCGGGAGAACTCGCTGATCACGAACGTC
Organism: Lentzea sp. NPDC054927; assembly: GCF_053610285.1. Taxonomy (NCBI): domain Bacteria; kingdom Bacillati; phylum Actinomycetota; class Actinomycetes; order Pseudonocardiales; family Pseudonocardiaceae; genus Lentzea; species Lentzea sp. NPDC054927. Next base: position 60,044 of record NZ_JBSGXZ010000004.1, on the reverse strand, counting down.
AGCACGCCGCCGAGCACGCCGATGCCGAGGATCATCATCACGGTCGTCGCGACGCCGCGCGGGACCCGCCACTCGACGAGCTTCGCCACGCCGGGCGAGAGCAGGGCGGCCAGCAGCAGCGCGATTGCGACGGGGATCACGATCGACGCGAGGAAGCCGAACACGTACGCGACCACGTACAACGCGGCCACCACAACGACGAACCGCCAGCTCAGCGCGGCACTTACCCGTAGCAGCAGCGGAACACGACTGCTGATCTCCGACTCCGGTGCGCTCACGTACCTCACGTTAACTGTTCAGCCCCTGGTAAAGCCGGAACCTGATGGGATGATCCGTTCGTCAGGGGAGGACGAAAGTGATCAAGCCGGAAGACTTGACCGACGTAGAACGCCAGGTCGCCGGAGCCTATGCGGGCGGCACCGAGATCGATCTGACCGGGCAGAGCGTGCGCGGCGAGGTGCTCACCGGGTTGCTGACCGGGATGTACCGGGTGCCGCGCAAGGGATTGCCAGCCCTGCGGCTGCGAAACGCACGAATCACCGGCAAGTTCGAACTGGAGGGCACCCGCGTCACGCGGGTCATCGACCTCACCCACTGCACCTTCGAGGAGTCGCTCGACCTGCGCATGGCCCGTCTCATCGGCCTGCGGCTGCGCGGCACCCGCGTGCCAGGACTCCAGGGCCGCAACCTGAGGGTCTTCAGCGACCTGGTCCTCGAGGCCGGGTTCACCTGCACCGGCACCGTCGACCTCACCGACGCCGCCGTCGACGGCACGCTGCGGCTGGCCGGCGCGGTCCTCCGGTCCAACAGCGAGCACGCGTTCCTCGGCGCCCGGCTCAGGGTCAGCGGATCCGTCCAGGCCATCGCGCTGCGGGCCAACGGCGAGGTCCGGCTCCGGGGCGCGGCGATCGGCGGCAGCGTCCACCTGGGCGGCGCGCGGCTGATCAACACCGGCCACGACGCGCTGGAGGCGTCCGGCATCGTGGTCGCGGGCAACGTCTTCTGCAACGCGGAGGGCGGCCGCTTCACCGCGGACGGGCGGGTGCTGCTCGACGGCGCGCGCGTCGGAGGCAACCTCGAGTTCACCGGTGCGCGGCTGAGCTCCAGCCACCGCGTCGACAACCAGGTGCTGGTGCTGCCGCACGGACTGGCCGACGAGGCGGCGACGCTGGTGGCCGACCGCATCAAGGTCGAGGGCAACGTCGAGCTCGACAACGGCTTCACCTCCACCGGCACCGTGCGGCTGCCGAACGCGATCGTCGGCGGCTACCTGCGGTTGTCCGGCGCGGTGATCGGGCCGCGGGAGGTCGCGGAGGAACTCGCCGGCGACGTCACCAACCGCATCCCCGTCGCCCTGCACGCGGACGGCATGCAGGTGCGAGGTGACGTCGAGGCCCGTAGCGCCGCCACGAACGGAGGCGCGCGCACTCCGCCGTTGCAGACCTACGGCCAAGTCCGGCTGTCGAACGCGACGATCCAGGGCAGCGCGAGCATGTCGGGAGTGTCGCTGCACGGGCCGGGCATCGACGTCCTGTTCGCCGACCGCCTGCAGATCGGCGGCACGCTCTTCCTGCGCGAGCTCAGGGCCAAGGGCTCGATCCGCCTGCAGAACGCGAACATCGGCTCCACCCTCGACATGTCCGGTGCCGAACTGACGTTGCCGCGGCTGAGGGCGAACGGCACGCAGAAGCCGTCGCTCGACGCCCGTGCCATCACGATCGGCAAGGACCTCCTGTGCAGCCGCGGGTTCAAAGCCGTCGGCGGCGTGCGGATCCGGCTGGGCGAGGTCGGCAAGATGGCGACGTTCAGCGACTCGCACCTCGGCTCGACCACCGCGGACATCGCGCTCAACGCGTACGGCCTCACCGTGCACCAGTTCCGCCTGCACATCCCCGCGGGCCAGCAGCCCAAGGGCAAGGTCGTGCTGAGCCGGTTGAAGGCGGTGTCGGTCACCGACGGCCCTGGCCTGTGGGACGCGGAGGGCGGCGTCGCCGTCGACGACTTCGAGTTCGCCGGCATCACCGCCGATCCCGAGGTGCGGGTCGAGACCCGGCTGAAGTGGCTGCTCAAGGTGCAGCCGGACTTCGCACCTGGACCGTACGAGCAGCTCGCCGCCGTCTACCAGCAGGGTGGCGAGGAGGAGCTCGCGCAGAAGGTTCAGCTGGAGAAGCAGCGCCGCCGGTACTCCGAACTCGGCAGGGCCGGGCGGGTCTGGGGCGTGGTGCAGCGGTGGACGGTCGGCTACGGCTACCGGCCGTGGCTCGCGATCTGCTGGCTCGGCGTGTTCTGGCTGGGCGGTGCGCTCTGGTTCAACTGGCATCCGATGGTCAAGCTCAACAAGGACGAGGACCCGGTGTGGAACGCCTGGCTCCTCTCGCTCGACCTGTTGCTGCCGATCATCGACTTCGGCCACGACGGGAAGTGGCAGTTCACGGGCGCGTCGCAGTGGATCTCCGGGCTGCTCGTCGCCGTGGGATGGGTGCTCGCGTCGACCGCGGCGGCGGGTGCTGCTCGGGTGCTGAAGAGAGTCTGATCCCGGGCGGTGTTCACACGATGTAGTTAACCGAGCGCTCAGAGCGTGCATTCAGGGCAGTGGGACTGGCAGAGTCGCCGACGTCGACTTGATCACGTTGATCGTCGGCGAATCCCTTGAGTGCCACCGAGTAGCGAGGTTTCCTGCGTTGTTCTCCGCCGATCTGCGAGCGAAGACGGGAGCGAACGGCATCCGCCGGTTCGCCACCCGAGCGCTGCTCGCTGTCGGCGGTGCGATCGCGGGAACGGCCGTTGCCTGGGCGCTCACCACGTCTGCCGCGAACGCCGCGGAGACGGTGCCTTCCGCGGACGCACAGCAGTTCGACGTCGTCAGCAAGATCGTCGCCAAGTCGGACGAGAAGCTGCCGGTCGTCGTCCCCGCTGCCACCGCGGTGCACAAGATCGACGAAACGTTGCGCGCCGAGCAGGAAAAGGCTCGCGCCGCTCTGCCGGACGTGCAGGTCTCCAAGGCGGTCGAACAGATCGCCGAGCGGATCCTGCCGCAGGTCACCAGGATCGGTCAGTCCCACGCCCCCGCCTCGGCGCGGTCGATGGACGTGACCTTCCCGGAGATCCCGGCCACTCCCGCCGATGCCGGACAGTCGCCGGCACCGGTGGTCTCGCAGTTCGCCGGCCCGTCCGGTGCCACGTGGACGGACCTGTTGGAGCACAACGACTTCGTTGTGCCCTCCGAGCAGCGTCCGTCCCTGCCCAGCAACCCGTTCCCGAAGCTGCCCGTCCCGGCCCCCGCGCCGGTGCAGTGCTCTTCGTGCAACGACGGTTCTGGTTCTGCAAAGGGCAGCACGTTCGCTGCCTTCGCTGCGTCCGGCAACGCTCACGGCATCTCGTCGACGCGCGCTCTCGCGCCGTCCACTGACGAGGTCACCGTGACGCCGGGCAAGCAGCCCGGTATCAACCCCGACTGATTCCAGCGCGCGGTCCGCGGCAGCCACCTCCCCAGGCTGTCCGGAAGTCGACCGTCGCGCTTTTTTCTTGCGCTCATTCAGGTCGATCACCGCGTGCGATTCCCCCGGTGATGACGCGCCTTCCCCTGCGCGTTTCGGCCCCACCCCCTTGAGCCCCCGTCGCTTGGACGGGAAATCGATGAAGGAGATCTAATGCAGACCTGGGCAAAGCGCGGACTTCAGACCGCGTTTGTCACTGGTGGTTTGCTGATGCTCGGTACGGGCATCGCTTCTGCCCAGGAGAACGTGGACCCCGACGCCGCGCCTCCGGCCGTCGACGTCGCCGCGTCCGTTCCGGTGAAGGCCGACCAGAACAAGCTGGCCACCCCGGTCAAGGAACTGACCGTTCCCAAGATCGACCGCACGATCAGCACGGACCGCGTCACCAGCGCGGTGCCCACCCGCACGGCCGCTCCGGTCGCGAACCCGCTGATCCGCCAGGCAGGCGAGCGCCTGCAGGGCACCGCGTTGCAGAACGTGGTGCGCGGCAACACGATCCAGGCGCACGTCGATGTGCCGATCAACATCTGCGGCAACGCGATCGCGGTGCTCGCCAACGGCGAGGCGACCGCCGACTGCACGCAGGAGACGCACCGCGACGGCACCATCGTCACGGACGGCGCGGGCCAGGCCCTCGCCGGCAACGTCGTGGCCGTCAACCACATCCTCCCGGTCCAGATCACCGGCAACGCGATCGCAGCGGGTGGCAACGCCGCCACGCAGACCGACGCGGCGCAGGTGTCCACGACCGGCGGCGACATCACCACCAACGGTGACAAGGGCGCTGTCTCCGGCAACGTCGTCGCCGAGCAGGGTGCGACCCCGGTCCAGATCACCGGCAACGGTGTGGGTGCGGCGGGCATCGCCGAGGCCAACTCGACCGCCGACACGTTCGCCTCCTCCGAGGGCGACGTCCTCACCAGCGGCAAGAGCAGCTCGATCTCGGGCAACGCCGTGCCGGTTCCGCTGGCCCCGCTGTTCGAGGTGAACGGCAACTCGGTCGCCGGTGCGGCCAACACCACCACCGACTCGGTGCAGACCGGTGCCGCCTACGCCGGTGGCAAGACCGACACCAACGGCGACCCGGCCACGCTGGCCGGCAACGTCGTCGCGCCCGCGCTCTCGGGCCCGATCACGGTTGACGACAACGCCGCGGCCGGTGCGGGCAACGCCACCGCCGTCAGCGACACGACCAACGACTCGACCGCCGGTGGGATCATCCACTCCGACGGCCGCGGTTCCACGGCGTCGGGCAACATCGCCGGCGTCCCCGTCGCGCTCCCCGTTTCCGCGGGTGGCAACGGCGCGTCCATCATCGGCAACGCGCTGACCGACCACTCGAACGACTCGACGTCGAAGTCCGGCGGCGAGGTCTACACGCTGGGCGACAAGTCGGTTCTGTCCGGCAACATCGCCGACGTCCCGCCGGCCACGGCCGTGGACGCGTGCGGCAACGGTGCCACCCTCGCGGGCCAGGCAGCCGGCACGTGCGAGAACGACGTCGACTCGGTGACCGGCGGCTACCAGGGCACGACCGGAAACGACTCGGTCCTCTCCGGCAACCTGGCGCAGACGCCGGTCGCCGCTCCGGCTGAGGTCTACGGCCTCGCTGGCGCGCTCGGTGGCCAGGCCTCCGGTTCGGCGCACGAGACCAAGGACGTTCGCTCCAGCGGCCAGCCGAACACGCAGGACGACAACGGCACGGTCGCGAGCAACGTCGTGACCGCTCCCACCGCCGTCGCGCCCCAGGTCTTCGCCGTCACGGCCGGCCTGGTGGGCAACACCACGTCGGACACCTCGAACGACACCTCGGTCATCGCGGGCGACGCCCCGAAGGCGTACGGCAAGAAGAGCTCGGCGTCCGGCAACATCGTCCAGGTCCCGACCTCGACGCCGGCCCAGGTCTTCGCCGACGGTGCGACCCTGGTCGGCAACAACGCCACCACGGCCGACAACGCCACCGACATGAAGGCGGGCGGCGACGCTCTCACCACCGGTGAGAAGGGCTCCATCGCCGGCAACGTCATCTCGGCTCCGGTCGCCACCGGCACCCAGGTGCTCGGCTGGTCGGTCGGCGGCGGCAGCAACGTCGACTCGGCTGCCACGAACGACCTCGACTCGGTCGCCGGCGGCGACGTCAACAGCAACGGCGACAACGGCTCGGTCTCGGGCAACCTGATCGGCGTGCAGCCGGCCGTGCTCCCGGCCGTTCCGGGCAACACCGTCTCTGCGGCGGGCATCACCACCTCCGACGTCGTGACCGACACCAACGTGGTGTCCGGTGGCGACAGCTACTCCAAGGCCGACGACGCCTCGGTGTCCGGCAACCTGATCCACGTCCCCGCCACCGCCGTCGCCGGCGTGTACGCGGACGCGGTCGCGGCTGCGGGCAACGCCACCACCTCCACCGACAAGGTCTCGAACACCGAGGCCGGCGGCGAGATGCTGACCGAGGGCAGCGGCCCGCTGTCCGCTCGCGAGATGACCGTTCCGGTCGAGGCTGTGGCCAACCTCCGCCGCATCCCCGTCGAGGTCGTCGGCCAGGCGACCACGCTGGGCACGAGCGACGACACCCAGCTGACCGGCGAGGACGCTGGCACGCTGCGCGCCGCGCAGCTCAAGGGCCTGGAGCTCCCCAAGGGCGTCGACAGCCTGCTGAAGGCCAACGAGGTCCCGGCGTTCCACGGTCTCGACAGCAAGCTGCCCGTCAACCAGCTGCCGAACCCGGCTGACCTGGCCGCGCTGACCGGCCAGCTGCCCACCCCGGCGCTGCCCGGTGTGGCGCAGGAGCGCTCGGCTCTGCCGCTGAACGGTGGCACGGCCGGCCTCACGCCGAACGTCCAGGGCCTGCCCCTGGGCCAGGTGCTGGAGGCCGCTCAGGGCCTGCTCCCCGCGGGTGCCACCGCGCGGTCGCTGCCTGCCGTCCCGTCCCTCCCGGTCACCGCCCCGGCCCTGCCGGTGCCGGTGCAGCTGCCGGCCCTGCCGACCGAGCGCTCGCTGCCCGCGCTGCCGCTCGACGGCCCGGCCTCCCTCTCGGGTCTGAACCTGAACCCGACCCAGGGCCTGGCCCCCGCTGCCGGCGAGCGTTCGCTGCCGCAGCTCCCGGTCGCCGCTCCGGCGATGACCCTGATCGACCCGGCGCACCTGTTCGAGACGGTGTCCGGCTCGCTGTAACACCCGCTAACTGCAACACCCTCCTCCGGTAAGAAGCTGAGCCCCGAAGACGCGACGGTGTCTTCGGGGCTCAGTGCCGTTTGCCGTGCTGTTTCCCGTGCCGCTGACCTGCTGCTGGTCAGCGGTTTTCTGCTGTCGCGAGCACGTCGTCCGGCGCGGTGTCGCCGTCGCTCGTCACCCAGTGGATCTGCGGACTCTCCCCGACCAGCTGCCTGATCAGCTCCGCGATGGGCGACCCGTCCCCGAAGTCGTGTTCGGCGAGAACGGCCAGAGCGCTGTCGCTGTGGCGGGCGACGGTGAAGTCCGGGCGCAGTCCCGCGCGCAGGACTTTGGCCGCGTCCAGCACCGAGTCGGGTGCCGTGATCAGGACCAGCGTCACGAGGGTGCCGCGCGTGCGGGCGCGAATCAGCGACTGTTCCAGGCGATCGAGCAGCAGTGCGTGTCCGGGCAGGCCTGTGAGCGGGTCGTGCAGCACAGTCCGTGTCTAGCCGAGGCGTGGCCCGTTGACCAGCACCGCCGCGTCGAACAGCCCCGCACGGGTGAGCCGCACGTCAGTCGAGAGGTTTGCTCAGCAGGATTCCGCGCGGTCCGAAGCCCGCCGCGGAGTAGAACGCGACGGCGTCCTCGTTGGTCGCGAAGATGGTGGCGTGCAGGGCGGAGACGCCATAACGCGCGGCCACCTGCTCCGCCGCTTTCGCCAGCGCGCCTCCGACACCGCGGCCGCGATGTCCGTCCAGGACCACGGTGTGGATGTCGGCACTTCGGCGCGGCACCAGGATCTGGTGCGCGGGCGGCTCGGCCAGCAGGACCACCTCCGCCATGCCCACCACCTCGCCGTCCAGCTCGGCGACCGCGATCAGCGCGTGCCCGACGATCTCCTCGAAGTGCCGCCGCACCACCTCGGCATCGGGAATGCGGAACAACTCCGGCGCCAGCTGGACGTGCCGTTCGGCGTTGGCCAGGCGCAGGCGGACGAGAGCGGGAACGTCCCGGCGCTCGGCCGGCCTGATCACCGGCTGGGTCTTGTCGTGCCTCACACGTAGATCTTGCACGCTAGGCCGGCGGCGCGAAGAAGTTGATCAGGTTGCCGTCGGGGTCGCGGAACAGCAGCGAGCGGTTTCCCCACGGCATCGTGGCCGGCTTCTGCACGATCTCGGGAACCACGTCCAGGCCGGTCAGCCGTTCGTACTCCCCGTCGACGTCCTCGACGCGGAACTCGATGATCGCGGTTCGGTTCGCCTCGGGCACCGCGGCCCCGGCCCCGAACCGCGTCATCGTCTCGGCACTGCCGATCGCCAGCGTGCACGACGGCCCCACCAGCTCGGCGAACTGGTCGGCGAGCCGCCACCGCGCTTCAAGGCGGGTCGCCCGTTCGTAGAACTCGACGAGGCGGGCGACGTCGTGGGTGATGACACGGACTGAAACGAGCTGCATGGCGGTCCCTTTCTGCACCAGTTGGTTCAAGGGACACGCTAAAAGCAATAGTGGACAGGATCCGCCCGGTATCGGCACGATCTTTCCGTGACTCGACCGATCGCTCGCGTCCTGGCCCTGCTGGAGATCCTGCAGAGCGGCGGCACCCGAACCGTGGCCGAGCTGGCCGAGCGACTCGACGTGGACGAACGCACGGTCCGCCGCTACGTGGACCGCCTGCTGGACCTCGACATCCCGGTCCGCTCGGTCCGCGGCCGCTACGGCGGCTACCGCCTGGCGCCGGGCTACCGGATGCCACCGCTGATGCTCAGCAACGAGGAAGCCCTGGCTGTCCTGCTCGGCCTGGTCGCGGGCCGGCGCTCCGGACTGATCACCACCTCGGTCGCGGCGGTGGAGAGCGCAATCGCAAAAGTCCGGCGCGTGCTCCCAGAAGCACTGGGATCCCGCCTGGACGCGGTGCTGGAGATCGCCGACTTCACCGCTCCCGCCCGGCCGGCCCTCACCGCGGACGCCGAGGTGCTGCTCACCGTCGCGGAAGCAGCACGCGAACGCCGGCCGATCGACCTCGCCTACCTGGCCGGCCACGGCGGCGCCAGCCAGCGCGTCGTCCACCCCTACGGAGTCGTGTCGCATTCCGGTCGGTGGTACCTGACCGGCCAGGACTCGGCCAGCGGGCAGGTGCGCACCTTCCGAGTCGATCGGATCACCACCGTCGAGCCGCGTGACGGAACGTTCGACGTGCCGGCCAGCTTCAACGCCGGCGAGCACGTGCTGACCTCGCTCGCCGAGGCGCCGCACCAGCACGAGGTGATCGTGCGGCTGCGATCAACGCCCGACGAGATCCGTTCCGTCTTCCCACCGGCCGTCGCGCTGCTGGAGGAGATCGACGCCGACCCGCCGTGGACTCGGATCCGGATCCGGGCAGAGCGCCTGGACTGGATACCGCCACTGCTCGCCGCGCTCGACCGGCCGTTCGTCGTCGAGCAGCCCGACGCGCTGCGCGACCTGATCAAGGCGCTGGCCGGCCTGCTCGCCGCGCACGCCGACGCTGAGGATCTCGACGCGACGTAGGGGGTGTGACGAGACGTCCGCACGGCGGTGCATGGCTTGACCGTCGACGAGGCACTGGAGCGCTTCGACGGTTTTCCCGACTGGGCGGTCGCTGACGTGGCCGAGTTGGGGCAGCGAGCTGTCGCCGTCTAGCCGGACGAACTGGACGGCTGGGTGCTGCTGGCCGAGAGCAACGGCTGGCACGGTCGTCGCGTCAGCGGATTGACCTTCGCGGACCCGTACCGCATGACCGCGGAGGCACTCGCGTTCGTGGAACGGGTTTCCGGCGTGCGGTTCACCGCAGAGTGGATGGCCGCCAGGCACCCCGTGTCGGTCATCGGCGACCTCTGGCGATTCCAGCCGTCCGATCCCGTGAGCTGGCTCGGCGTCAACGCGCCGGAGGTGCTGGCGGCGCTGCTTGGAGTGCACGCGGGCGACGTTCGATCAGCCGCGGAGCTGGTGGTTTCCCGCGCGTGCGAGGGTGTGGAGACGGTTGGCGTCGCGTTGCCGCAGGCGTATCGGCGGGTGCTGGAGCTGCGGTGGGAACGAAGCCGGCCGCTCGACGCCGCGATGGATCCCGTCGCACAGCTCCACGCGTCCGTCGCTCGCCGCGACGCCGTGCCGGTGGAGGAACGCGTGGCCGATCGGGAGCGATGGCCCGTGGTTCTGGCGGGGGTGCGGGCGTGCCTGTCCTAGTGCGATGCCTGCTAGTTCTGGGCCAGGTCGGTGAAGCGGCTGTAGTGCAGCTGGTGGGCCACGACGATGGTCGCGGTCGGGCCGGCGCGGTGCTTGGCGATGATCAGGTCGGCCTCGCCGGCGCGCGGGTCGTCGCGTTCCCAGGCGTCCGGGCGGTTGACCAGGATGACCATGTCGGCGTCCTGCTCGAGGGAGCCCGACTCACGGAGGTCGGAGAGCATCGGGCGCTTGTCGGTTCGCTGTTCCGGACCGCGGTTCAGCTGGGAGATCGCGATGACCGGGACGTGGAGTTCCTTGGCGATCAGCTTCAGGTTTCGGGAGAACTCCGAGACTTCCTGCTGCCGCGACTCGGTCTTCTTGCCCGACGACATCAGCTGGAGGTAGTCGACGACCACCAGCTTGAGGTCGTGGCGCTGTTTGAGGCGACGGGCCTTGGCGCGGATCTCCATCATCGTGAGGTTCGGGCTGTCGTCGACGAAGAGCGGCGCCTCGCTGATCTCGCTCATCCGGCGGGCCAGGCGGGTCCAGTCGTCGTCGCTCATCGTGCCGCCTCGCATGTCGCTGAGGCGGATGCGCGCCTCGGCGGAGAGCATGCGCATGACGATCTCGGTGCGGCTCATTTCCAGACTGAAGATGGCGCTGGTCATGCCGTGCTTCACGGAGCACGACCTGGCGAAGTCGAGGCCCAGCGTCGAGTTGTGGGTCGGGATCATCGTCTCGCCCGCGAGGTACAGGTGGTCGTGGTTGTCGACCTCCACGCAGCGCACCGGCACGGACGCGACCGGGCGGACCGCGACGACCTCCACCTGGTCGAGCTTGCCGAGGCCGGCGATCAGTTCGTCGATGTCGCGGCGCAGGCGGGCGAAGCGGCCGTCCACCTGGAGGGCGGCGAGCAGCTCCTCGCGTTGCTTGCGGGACGCGCGCAGGTACGCGGCGGGGATGTGCGGGTCGTCGGCCAGGTCGAGGTCCTTGGCGACGCGCAGTTCGTCGTCCGTCAGCTCCATGTCACCGAGGCCCGACAGGAACAGGCCCAGTGCGCGGGGCGTGAGCGGGAGCGCCGCGGTCGGCAGGTCCCAGGCGGCGGACATGCGCACGAACATGCGGCACACGCCGACGCGCTCGAACAGCTGCGCGGTGGTGCGGATCGCCCAGAAGCCGCCGGTTTCGCTGCACGACTCCGTGAGCCACTGGTGCTCGGCGTCGGCCACGATCACCGTGCCGTCGGAGAACTGGACCTCGAAGCACGGGCGGCCCGTCATCACCTCGGTCGCGGCGACCACACGGGTCGGGCGGCCGTCGGCACCGATCAGGAACTCCCCGACGGAGACCGCGCCCATCGTGGTCCAGCCGGACGGGGTGGGCAGCGGGGTGTTCAGGGCCAGCGCCTTGCCGACACCGGGACGGGCGGCGACGATGATCATCTGGCCGCCGTGCAGGCCGTTCGTCAGCGCGTCGAGGTCGGCGAAGCCGGTGGGGATGCCCTGCGACATGCCGCCTCGGGACGCGATCGCGTCGATCTCGTCCATGGTCGGCTGGAGCAGGTCCTCGAGGGCGACGTAGTCCTCGGTGGTGCGGCGGTCGGTGACCTCGTAGATCGCGGCCTGCGCGCGGTCGACCACCTCGTCGACGTCCGCGCCCTCGGCACCGTTGTAGCCGAGCTGCACGATCCGCGTGCCCGCCTCCACCAGACGGCGCAGCACCGCCTTCTCGGCCACGATCTCGGCGTAGTAGCCGGCGTTCGCGGCCGTGGGCACCGTCGCGATGAGCGTGTGCAGGTACGGAGCGCCGCCCACGCGCAGCAGTTCGCCGCGCCGTTCGAGCTCGGCCGAGATGGTGATCGGGTCGGCCGGCTCGCCGCGGCCGTACAGGTCGAGGATGCAGTCGTAGATCGCCTGGTGCGCCGGGCGGTAGAAGTCGTTCGGCGCGAGGGCCTCGATGACGTCCGCGATGGCGTCCTTGGACAGCAGCATGCCGCCGAGAACCGACTGTTCCGCGGCGAGGTCCTGGGGCGGCTGACGCTCGAATGCGGGCTCCGCCATGCCCCGGTCGTCCACGAGCGCCACTGCCTGATCACCCCTGCGAAGAGTCGAGAGCCGGTGCCTGAGTCCCCTAGTTGTACCGCGCGGCACCGACAATTTCGGGCGGCCACGCTGTGCGATGGCGGCGCCCTGGTGGCGACGCTAGAGGGACCCGTCCGGAGCAAGCAAACCAGCGTGTGGATCGCCCTGTGGACAACTGGGGGACAACCTGTGGATGGCTGCTCACAGGGATCGAAGCGCTGGGGACAACCTGTTGACAACCAGTGGAGTGACGGAAGTAACCGCAGCTCAGAGGCTGTGCACAAGTTGTGGAAAAAGTTGTGCGCCACACCCTCGGCGTGTCGCGAAAAACACCCTCTTCGGCGTGTCGCGACACTGCTGGTTGCAGGGTTTATCCACAGGACGTGGACAGGGTCGCACTGGTCCATACGAGCGAAAGCGCCACCCACCTGGAGCATTCCGGGTGGGCAGCGCTTCAGCAATCGCAACCCTCGTGAAGTGCCCCCGAGGAGGTCACATCACGAGGTTCGCGTTGCGGGACTTACTCGCCGGCGGTAACCACGAGCGGCAGTGCCACGGTGACCTCGGGGTGGAGGCGAACCGTGATCGAGTGCTTGCCGGTCGTCTTGATGTGACCCGGCAGCTCGATGGCGCGCTTGTCCAGGACCGGACCACCGGCGGACTTGACGGCAGCCGCCACGTCCGACGCGGTGACCGAGCCGAACAGCTTGGTGCTGCCGGCGGCGGCCTTGGCCTTGAGCGTCACGGAGAGACCCTCGAGCGCGGTCTTGATCTCCTTGGCGTGGTCCAGGTCGCGCACGCGCCGGGTGTCCTGCGCGCGGGTGATGACCTGGATCTGCTTCTGCGCGCCGCGGGTCGCCACGATCGCGAGACCGCGCGGGAGCAGGTAGTTGCGGCCGTAGCCGTCCTTGACCTCGACGATGTCGCCGGGCGCGCCAAGGCCGGAAACGTCAGCGGTGAGGATGAGCTTCATCGCAAAAGTTCCCTTCTCTTAGCGAGCGGTCGAGGTGTAGGGCAGCAGCGCCATTTCACGGGCGTTCTTCACGGCAACAGCGACGTCGCGCTGGTGCTGCGAGCAGTTGCCGGTGACGCGGCGGGCACGGATCTTGCCGCGGTCGGAGATGAACTTCCGAAGCAGCGTCGTGTCCTTGTAGTCGATCAGGCTCGCGCTCTTGTCCTTGCAGAAGGCGCAGACCTTCTTCTTGGGCTTGCGCACAGGCGGCTTGGCCATGTGTCTCTAACTCCTGGATACGCAGTGAATGAAGTACTGGATGACCGGTGCAGCGGTCTAGAAGGGGGGCTCGTCGGCGAAGCCACCCGAGCCGGCCGGCGGGGCAGAACCCCACGGGTCGTCGGCAGGTGCGCCACCGCCGCCACGAGACTGCTGACCGCCGCCGCCGCCGAAGCCGCCGCCACCGCCGCCGTCTCCACGGCTGACCTTGTTGACCTTCGCGGTCGCGTAGCGCAGCGAGGGGCCGATCTCGTCGACCTCAAGCTCCACGACAGTGCGCTTCTCGCCTTCCTTCGTTTCGAAGGAACGCTGGCGCAACCGTCCGGAGACGAGCACTCGCGAACCACGCGTGAGCGACTCGGCCACGTTCTCCGCGACCTGACGCCACACGTTGCACCGCAGGAACAGCGCTTCGCCGTCCTTCCACTCGCCCGACTGCTTGTCGAACGTGCGGGGGGTCGAGGCGACCGTGAAACTGGCCACCGCCGCCCCGGACTGGGTGAAGCGGAGTTCGGGGTCGGCGGTCAGGTTTCCGACCACCGTGATCGTCGTCTCGCCAGCCATGTCTTGGGAGCTCCCCTAGATCGAGGTTCGTCAGGCCCTGGCGGCGGCCCTGGCCGCCGACTTGACCGACTTGGCGTCCGCCTTGGCCGCGGCCTTGGCGGCCAACTTGGCAGCCTTGGCGGGCTCCCGGCGCAGGACCTTCGTCCGGAGCACCGTCTCCTGCAGACCGAGCTGGCGGTCCAGTTCCTTCACTGCTTCAGGCGTCGAGGTCAGGTCGAGCACCGCGTAGATACCTTCGGCGTTCTTGTTGATCTCGAAGCTGAGGCGGCGCTTGCCCCAAACTTCAACCTTCTCGACGTTGCCGCCCGACGTCTTGATGACGTTGAGGAACGTGTCGAGAGACGGCGCGATCGTGCGCTCGTCGAGACTGGGGTCGAGGATGACCATCACTTCGTAATGACGCATGAGGACCACTCACCTCCTGTGGACTCGCGGCCACGGGCTTTCCGTGGCAGGAGGGTCGTCGCGTCAGCAACTGACAAAGGTTAACAGAGCGCGTTCGGCGACTACGCAGGGGTGCGGCGGAGCACCCAGGTCCGCACCAGCGCGCCCGTCACCAGGGCCAGCATCAGCACCGCGACCAGCACCGGAGCGCCGACGCCACCTGGGCCGCCGAGCCTGGGCAGTGCCGTCGCGCGACCGGCTGCCTGCACCTGGTCGGTCTCGACGCCGTTGCCGTTGGACGCGCGCGGGACCTGCGAGCCGTAGCGCACGCCGGGTGACGGCGAGTAGAGGCCGGGCATCGCGAACGGCAGTGAGCCGTAGCTGAACAGCGGCACCCGGCCGAAGTTCGTGCCGAGCGGGTAGAGCGAGAAGTCGCGGTTGCTCGGCGAGCCCGCCGGCAGACCTGGCGTGGCGCCGGGGTTCGCTCCGGGCTGCTGACCGGGCGGCGTGCCCGGCTGCGGCTGCTGGCCGGGCGGCTTCGGCGCGCCGGGAAGCGCCCCGACGGCCTGCTGCGACGCGTCCGCGATGGCCTTGGAGCCGTCCTGGACGGGTGCGACGGCCTGGTTCACGCCGGTCACGGTGACCTGGCAGCCGCTGGTCAGCGTCGCGCGGACGGTCTTGTCGAGGGTGCCGAGGATCGGCCCGAGCAGCGGGATCTTCTGCACTTCCGCCATCACGGCGTTCGCGATCGTGGCGCCACTGATGGTCGTCGTGCCGACCTGGACCACGCCGATCGGCATGGGCTTGGCCTGCGCGAACGCCTGCTTGAACGGTTCCGCGAGGGGCGGTCCGAGGATGGGGACCGCGCGCACCAGGTCCGTGATGGGCTGGGTGACGGCGGCGGGGCTCAGTGAGACTGGAGTGCCTGGCGCGCCCTGTACCGATGTCGCGCAACTCCCCACGACGATCGGTTCCGCGGCCGTGGCGGAAGTGACGCCCACAGCGGCGGAGGCCAGCGTCAGAAGCGTCGCGGCGGTGACGCTCAGCAGTCGCATGTGAACCCCTTTCCTACTCTCAAGTAACGACCGTAGGTCCTGGTCGTGACGCGAACCACCCCCAGTTTTCGCAATTACTCCTATCGGCGGCGGCTGCGATGGCGTTATGGACGCCGTCTACCCTCCTTGTTCATGCGCATCGGGGCCCATGTACGCGACGACGACCCGGTCGGCGCCGCGGCCGAACGCGGCGCGGAGGTCGTCCAGTTCTTCCTGTCCGATCCACAGGGCTGGAAGAAGCCGAAGCCGCACCCGCAGACGGAGGCGCTGCTCGCCTCCGACCTCGAGGTGTTCGTCCACGCCCCGTACCTGATCAACATCGCGTCGCTGAACAACAAGATCCGGATTCCGTCCAGGAAGAACGTGATCCAGCACGCGGAGGCCGCCGCCACGGTGGGCGCGAAGGGCCTGATCGTGCACGGCGGGCACGTCACGAAGGGCGAAGACCCCGCCGAGGGCTTTGCGAACTGGCGCAAGTTCTTCGAACGGCAGGTCGCCGAGGGCGGCTTCGCGGTCCCGGTCCTGATCGAGAACACCGCGGGTGGCGACAACGCCATGGCGCGCTCGTTCGACAACCTCAAGCGCCTCTGGGACGCGGTCGGCGAGTTCGGTTCCGGCTTCTGCCTCGACACCTGCCACGCGTTCGCCGCCGGTGAGGACCTCGTCGGCATCGTCGACCGGGTGAAGGCCATCACCGGCCGGATCGACCTCGTGCACCTCAACAGCTCGCGCGACGAGTTCAACTCCGCGCGCGATCGGCACGACAACATCAAGACTGGCACCATCGACGCCGACCAGCTGGTGGCCGTGGTCGCCAGCGCCGGATGCCCCGTCGTGGTGGAGACACCGGACGAGGGCCAGGCCGACGACATCGCCTTCCTGCGCGACCACGCCGGCCGGTGAACACCGTGCACGAGGTGGTGAGCGTGACGCCCGAGCGAGGCGACGGCGGGCGTTTCGTCAACCGCTTCGGAAGCGCTGCCCTCGTCGTGCTCGTGCTGCTGTGCGGGCTCACGTTGCTGCTGGGCTTCATCAACAAGGACCGCTGCACCGGTCCCTCGTTCGACCAGTGGGGCCGCACGCAGCCCGACTACGACGAGCGCAACAAAGAAGACGTCTGCTACTCCGACATCCAGCACCTCTGGATCGGACGCGACATCGACCGGCACGTCTTCCCGTACGTCGACGGCGGCATCAACGACAAGGGCGTCCTCGTCGGCGGTTCCGTCGAGTACCCGGTGCTCTCCGGCCTGATCATCTGGGCGGGCGCGATCTTCGCGCACAACGACGCCGAGTACCTGCTCTACTCCTCGCTGCTGATGGCGCCGTTCGGCCTGCTCACGGGCTGGATGCTGGGCAAGCTCGCCCGGTGGCGCGCGTTGCTGTGGGCGATCGGCCCACCGCTGATCCTGTACGCGTTCCACAACTGGGACCTGCCGGTCGTGCTGTGCTCGGTGGCCGCGGTCTTCGTCGTGCACCGCTGGAACAGACCACTCGTCGAACGGGCGACGGTCGCGTCCGTGCTGCTCGGGCTCGGGTTCGCGTTCAAGGTGTACCCGGCGGCCTTCGTGCTGCCGCTGATGCTCTTCGTCGCCACCGGTGGCTGGCGCGGCCAGGAGATGCCGGGGGGCAAGAAGGCCGACATCGCCGGCGCGGTGAAGGTCGGGCTCGCCTCGATCATCACGGTCGTGCTGGTCAACCTGCCGTTCGCGATCGCGGGCAGCAAGGGCTGGCTCGCGTCGTTCGAGTTCCAGCAGCTGCGCAGGGTCGACATCACCACGAACTCGATCTGGTACTGGGGCCTGCGGCCGTTCATCGGTGACGACGAGATGCAGTCGCTGGTCGGGGTCATCTCGCCGATCACGATCCTGCTCTCGTTCGCGATCGCCGCCGGCTACGGCTGGTGGCGCTACACGCGCGAGGGCAGCTACCCGTGGATCGCGGTGTCCGGGGCGATGCTGTGCGGCTTCATGCTGCTGCACAAGGTCCACTCGCCGCAGTACACGCTGTGGCTGGTGCCGTTCCTGGTGCTCCTGCGCGTGCGGCTGATGTGGGCGTTCGCCTACTTCGTGGTCGACCTGGCGATGGGGATCGGCATCTTCCGCTGGTTCTGGGCGATCGAGTTCGGTCAGCCCGCCGGGATCTACGACAGCTTCTCCGCACAGGCCGTGATGATCGGCGTGTGGGGTCGTGCGGCGTTGCTCGTCGCGCTGTTCGTGGCGTTCCTGAAGGCCAGGGACGTGACCGAGGACGACCACGAAGATCTGAAATTCATCCGCGGGGCTGTAGCAGCGAAGGGCTGATCCACCGCACACTCCACCTGTGAGGGTGATCATCGCGCTGGCGTTGCTGCTGGTCTGCGGTGCCTCCGGCGTGCCAGAGCGGTCGGAGGCGATCCGCTGGCTGCCCGTGTGGCAGGCCGTGCCGACCCTGTCGGCCGGGGTGCCGGACCACGTCGTGCGCACGACGGTCGACCTCACCGCGGGCGGCACGTCGGTCCGGGTGCGCCTGTCGAACCTGATGGGCATCAAGCCGGTCCGCGTCGAGCAGGTCACCGTCAAGGCGAACGGCGAGTCGCGCGAGCTGACGTTCAACAGGTCCCGCTCCGTGACGATCCGGGCCCGCGACGAGGTCTACAGCGATGCCGTGCAGCTACCGGTGACCAAGACGCTGGAAATCAGCACGCACACCCCGAACGGCACACCGTGTCAGGCACGCGCGTGGCACACCATCACGTCGGCGCGCGCGTACACCTGTCTCGTCTCAGCGGTCGAGGTCGCGGGCTTCACCGCACCGGGCGCCGTGGTGATGCTCGGCGACTCGATCACCGAGGGGTACGCGGAGGGCAGCTGGCCGGCGCTGGTCGAGACCGACCACGCGGTGCTGAACGCGGGCATCGGCGGCAACGGCGTGGTGTTCGGCGACGCGCCGATGATCACCCGCCTCTACCGGGACGTCCTCTACAGCGGCGAAGTGCGCAAGGTCGTGATGCTCGGCGGCATCAACGACATCCAGAACGGGGTCAGCGCGGAGAACGTCATCGCCGGCATCCGCACGGTCCAGCTGCGGTGCCAGAACGAAGGCGTGCAGTTCACCGTCGGCACCATCACGCCGTGGCGCGGCTGGGTGAACTGGACGGACCTCAGGGAACAGCAGCGCCAGAAGGTGAACGCGTGGATCCGCGCCACCTTCCCCGGCCACCTCGACTTCGACGCGGCCGTGCAGGACCCCGCCGATCCGCTCAGACTGCGTCCGGAGTTCGACTCCGGTGATCACCTGCATCCGAACGCGTCCGCATTCGGTGCGATGGCTCGCCTCGTGCGGGTGTGATGATCCGCCGGTCCGGTGCGTCGGCCAGGACGCCGGCCAACGGGTCGTCGCCGGCCATCCGCACCAGGTCGCGCTCCGGGTGGTAGATCTCCTTGAGGATCACCACGCACAACATGACGACGGCCGCGTCCCGCAGCAACACGGCGCCGAGGAACCAGTCGATCGGCAGGCCCTTGTTGTCCGTGCCGAGGTAGAAGTACATCCGCGGCACCCACACGAGCGCGTCGACCGCCATCCACGCCAGCAGCAACTTCCAGCGTGGCAACGCGAGCACCGCCAGCGGCACCAGCCACAGCGAGTACTGCGGGCTCCACACCTTGTTCGTCAGCAGGAACGCCGCCACGACCAGGAACCCGAGCTGCGCGAGCCGCGGCCTGGTCGGCGCGCTCAGCGTCACGTAGGCGATGCCGGCGCAACAGACCAGGAACAGCACCATGCTGACCGTGTTGAGCACCGTCGGCGGCTGCCCCTGCGTCAGCCCGGGATCGAAGCCCTGCCACCCGGTCCACTGCACGAGCACGTTGTAGATCGTGTCCGGGTCCGCGTTGCGTTCGGTGTTGAGGCGGAAGAACTCCCGCCACCCCGTGTGCGAGGCGGGGTTCAACGCGAGCGGCGCGTTGACCAGCGCCCACGCCCCGATGGTCGCCGCGGTGGTGGTGAGACCCGCCTTGATCCTGTTGGACCGCCAGCACAACAACAGCAACGGCCCGAGCAGGAACAACGGGTAGAGCTTCGCCGCGCCACCGAGTCCCAGCAACACACCGGCGAGCACAGGTTTCTTCCGCGCCCAGGCCAGCAGGCCGGCCGTCGCGAACGCCGTCGCGATCGTGTCGAAGTTCGTGAACGCGTGGACGATGACCAACGGCGACACAGCGACGATCGCCGCGTCCCACGTCCTGCGGCGCGCGATCCTGGCGACCGAGAACACCGTCACCAGCCATGCCACCGCCAGCCAGAACGCCGTGACGTTGAAGAACACGATCACCGTCATCGGCAGCCCTGGCACGAGCGCCACGAGCCCCTGCGCCACCCGCGCGTTGAGCCACATGAACACCCCGGTGACCACCGGGTACTCCATGTACCGGATGTGCTCGGTCGGCTTGCCCTCGTCGTCCTTCCACGAGGTGATGTACGGGAAGGACCCGCGCTGGTCGAGCCGCTCCGCCGTGTACAGCGGCACGGTGTCCGAGTAGCAGAGCGCGGTGAACTGCTTGCTCCCCCGCCAGTCCAGCTGCACGACACCCTTGTCGTCCGTGTACTGCTGGATGCACGGCGACTTCTGCACCCACCCGGCGAGCAACGTCAGCACGGCGAGCAACAGGATCACCCGCAGCGCCGTCCAGAAGTAGTTCCGTCCGATCAGTGCGTGCTCGCCCAGCGGACCGCCGAACGGTCTGCTCAGGGCGCGGGCGAGCGACTCGGTCCACGTGGGCGTGACGCGCTCTTCGTGAGTGAGCGAGTCCGTGTCCTCGGCGAGGTCCGAGGCGGGGGCCTCGGCGGGAAGCTCGGCAGGGCTGCTGGGCACGTCGCGGATGTTACGGCCAAGACCGTTTCGCCGTGGTCAACATCCCTCGACCGAGCTCCTCGCCGTCGAGAGTCAGTTGCAGGGCGGGACGTTCGGGTTCGGGTCGTGACCGGTGTTCAGGTCGAAGCCGCGCATCCAGCCGTCGCGCCAGCCCGGCTTGAGTCCGTAGTAGGTGCCGTTCCAGGCGTGGCACACGAGCATCACCGTCTCGCCCTTCTGGACGTAGTAGTAGATGGTCGGACTACCGACGTAGAGCTCGTAGACGCCGGTCGTGTTCACGACCGTCGTGCACCAATGGCCATCGCACGGCCAGACGTCCGCGGCCGCAGGACCAGCGGTGGCCGTGAGAGCTGCTGCGCTGACTGCAGCTGCTGCGGCAATTCTTGTGAGCACGCGTTTGAACGACATCTGTCCCCCATTTTTCCGGTTGACCCGGACCAGGTCGTCAGAGCGACTACTTGTCGCTGACCAGCGAGTCGCAGGAAGCGAGTTCCTTGGCTGTGACGACGCTCGACGACGTGAGTGGTTTGGTGATCGTGAAGAGTTCGAGCTGCCTTTCCGGATCTGCCGATCTGTGGAATGCGAGTCGGTCATCCTCCGTAGTTCATCTCGCGGAGCTTGTTCTCGAACAGCCTTCCGTAGCTGTAGGAGCCCGCGGTGTTCGGATGAAACGCCTCGCGGCTGAGGCAGGCGCCTTCGAACACGAGGCAGGCGCCGAACTTGTCGCCGGGGTGGGAATCGCCGTCGCCGCGCGGGGTGCGCACCAGGTCGTGGATCAGCGGTTCCTGGTCACAGGCGTTGTGCCCGCGGAAATGACTGACCGCGTCCGCGAAGCTGACCTGTGCTCCGAGTCTGCTGACCATTTCCTTCGACTTGTCGTTCAGGTACTGCGCCAGCGAGTTCAGGACCGCGGACTCCCTGGTGCCGATGCCCGGCATGCAGGAGTTCGTCTGGCTGAAGAGTTCGGGATATCCCATCAGCACGACTTTGGCGTTGAACGCCTTGTCCTTCACCCGCCTGACCACGCGCTCCACCTTGACCAGCGATCTGTCGATGGCTGCCTTGTACCGAGGGATGTAGGTGGGCTGATCCGCACAACCGATGAACGGGGGAAGGCATTCGATGACCGCGTCCGTGAACCCGGCGTCGTTGCCCCCGATCGACAATGTGACCAGGGTGGTGTTCGTGTCGAGCACACCGCTGTCCACCTGTCTCATCTCGTGATACTGCCCGTTGCCCAGCTCGTAGTTCTCCGGTTGGGACCACGACCAGGGGACTTCGGTTCTGGAATCACCTCCGTCGACGTTCCACGTCTGCGCTCCCGAACACGCGACGAATCCCAGCTCGACGTCCTTGGAGAAACTGTCGGAGGCGTTTCCGACGTAACCGTTGATCCCGGGCAGGGTGAACTTCCGCGGCCAGGCGTCATCGCTGCGCCTGCACGCGTTCCACTCCGGCTTGCCGTGGTTGTTGTCGGTCTCCCGGAAATAGCGGCCCGCGCCCTCACCGGACGTGTAGGAGTCTCCGAGCGCCGCGATGATGTGCTTGGGTTTCTGCGCCAGCGGCTGGAACGCGATCGCATCCCAGGCGATGTCGTCGAGGCCGAGCCCGTCCTGCGTCACCGAGCTCAGGCGAACGATCGGGGCCCCCGCGAACTTGTGGACACCCAGCGAGACCCACTTGTTCCGCTCGGTCCTCTGGTTGATGTACCTCTCCTTCACCGCGCTGCCGTCACGCAGGTCGATCTCGTATTTCGCCTGCTGGGTGTGCGCGCCGTGGTCCGGTATGTGCACCATCACGCGAGCCCAGCCGAGCGCCTGGTTCAGCGTCCACGTGCCGGTGACCTTGGCGAAC
This sequence comes from Lentzea sp. NPDC054927, assembly GCF_053610285.1. Lineage (NCBI taxonomy): Bacteria > Bacillati > Actinomycetota > Actinomycetes > Pseudonocardiales > Pseudonocardiaceae > Lentzea > Lentzea sp. NPDC054927. The sequence goes on along the minus strand of NZ_JBSGXZ010000004.1, from coordinate 38,190 downwards.
CCGCCTGTCTGGTCGTTCTGGCGGGTGTGCGCGAACCAGAAGTGGTTGTCGAAGCCCGCGCCGATCTGGTGGAAGTCGATCTTCGCGCTCGGTGAGGTGAAGTCGAGTCGGAACGTGCCCTGGTTCGCCCAGCCGTTGCCGCTCCTCGAGCAGTTCCGGCCGGGATTGGCCCACTTCGCGGGTAGTGCGGCGGGCGTGGTGTTCAGGTCGTCGACGATCAGCGCGCCGTCGGGGAGACCGGTCTTCGCGCACTGCGGCGGGTAGTTGGTGCCCCAGCCGGGGGAGGCGTCCGTGTCGTCGTAGGCGAAGTTCCAGTTGCCGCAGGACACCTCGCAGTCCGACTTCCACGTCGACGGCGAGTGCCACCAGCACTTCAGATCCCGCTTGCCGGTCGCGGGATTCTTGTGATCACACGGGCCGGGTGGTTCTGGGTCGTCGCCGGGCTTCGGCAGCACGGACGGGTCGTCGGGCGTCCACTTCTCACCGGGGTAGCAGTTGTTCTCCGGCTTGCAGAACTGGTCGATCGGCGGCTTCACCTTGACCCGGTAGTCCACCGTGTTCCACCACGCCGGTGCGAAACCGGGACCGGACAGCGTGCCGATCGAGTGCGCGGCCCATCCCATGATCTTCTCCGGGTACGGCCAGTTCTGCGGGTTCTTCGCGTCGGACTGGTAGTACTCGAGGAACGGCAGCCGGTTCTCCGGATACCGCGGGTTGATGGGGTTGTTCGTCCATCCCACGCCCCACGGCTGACCGTCGTGGTTGTTCATGTTGAAGCCGGAGTTGTAGGCCCACACCGCGAAGAACCAGTTCTCGATCTTGCGCGGGTTGCCGTTGTTGACGATCAGGCCGGCGGCCTTCGTCTGGTTCCACTTCGCCTGCAGCAACTGGAGGCCGGCCGCGATGTTGGTCTTGTGATCGAGTGCGATCGCGGTCTGCTGGTCCGGCGGCAGCGTCGGCTTGCCGTCCGACCTGCCCTGCATCCGCATGCCGTCGGTCATCTGCGTGATGCCGTAGCCGCAGTCGGCGTCCTTCCAGGAGATCTCCCAGTCGTCGCTGCCGTCCTTGTTGTAGATCTTCAGACCGAAGTAGTTGCCGATCAACGGGTTGGCAGACACTCCCGGCAGGGCGAACCTGGCCGCCTGCCACAGGTTCGACTCCTGCGCCATGATCCCGAGCAGGATCTGCGGCGGTACCCGATGCCCAGGCTGCGCGTCGATCAGTCCGACGGGCGGGAACATCCGCTGTGCGCCGTCGGTCTCCTCCAGCTTGCCGAGCACGGCCCGGTCCGCTGCCCACTCGGCCTGCTGCGGTGTGGGTTGCGTCGGCATCTGACCGGCGTGACCACGAGGCATCGAACAGGTGCGCTCCGCGTCCACCGGATCGGTGAGATCAGTCGCGGACGCCTGGACTCCGGTTCCGTTGGAGAGCGAGGGGTGCGTCGTCCGGCCAGAAGCCGACTGCTTGCTGATCACGGCGGCCGGGTCGATGGTGAACCCGACGCTCTTGCCGGTGCTGATGACCTTCATCTGCACCTTGGCCCGCTGCACCGCGGTGGGGTCCGACTTCAACTCCGGCGTTTCGCCGCGTTCGGACTTCTCGATCGCGGCGAAGCCCTCGGTGGACAGGGTGGAGTCCCGTGCCACGTCGACCTTCTTGACAGAGCCCGGAAGTGCGGCCACCGAGTCGGCCTTGCCGGTGAGGAAGACCTTGCCCGCCTTGCCGGAGGTCACGCCGAGGTCCTTGAGCGCACCGGTGGCGAGCGTGGTCACCTTCGCGGTGGGGTCGGCAGGAAGTGCCCGCCGTGCCCTGACCTGCTCTCCGAGCCGTTCGAGGTAGACCACGCCGCCGTCGGCGTCGGCCCGGACGCTGAACGGGGTTCCGGTCGTCACGGCGACCTGCGTGCGCGCGCCTTTGTCATCGATCTTCACGAGCGACCTGCCGGCCGCGGCCACGATGCCCGCGGTGGTGGGCACGGCGGAGGTGACCTGCCCCGTCACCTCGACCTGCTGCCCGAGCTCGGCGGCCCCCGCGTCGACCTTCGTCAGCTTGGTCCTGCCGAGATCCTCCCCTTCCTGCGTCACCACGGCGGTCTCACCCGTGCCGCAGCCGGGGTTGAAGTAGGCGAGGCTGGACCGGATCGGCAGCTTGGTCACCGCGCCGGTGCGCAGGTCGACGAGCGCGGTGAACGCGCCTCGCCCGGCGAAGTTCTCCTTGTTGGTGAAGATGCGCGGGGCGTAGACCACGACCGCGCGGTGACCGGACTCGGTCACGCAGGCGTTGCCGATCCACTGGTCCGAGTCGAAGCCCGCCTCGGACAACGTCGCCGCGGTGCGCCAGGTGTAGCCGCTGGCCGCATCGGCGACCAGCACGTGGAAGCCGTCTCCGTCCCCGCTGGTGGTCCAGGCCAGGTCCTTCGACTGCTGCCACCCGGCGCCGAGTACCTCGCCCCGCTTGGCCGGGTCGATCGTCTGCGACGGCGCCTGGTCCTGCTTGACGTCCTTCGCGGACGGCTGTTCAGGTGCGGCCGTGGCCGGCTGTGCGGTGGTGATCAGCAATGTCGCGATCGCTGCGGTGACCGCGACTTTCGACTTTCCGCGCAGGGCACGGCCCCGCGCTCTTGCTCTTGGCAGGCGCATTCACTTCCCCCAGGACGTGGTTACGGCTTCCGAACGGTGCGGTTCTTCCTGCGGTGAAGGAGGGCCGCCAACGCTCCGGCGAGGCCGAGCACGCCGACGACCAACCACCACACGAAGCCGATTCCCGCGTGGTGCGCGGGTGCTGTCGTCACGGCTCGTGCCGGATCGACGATTCCGTGCCCGTACTGCGGATCCCGGCCCGGCGGGCCGGCGTCAGCGGCCGTGGAGGTGAGGAGTTCGACCACCTCGGGCGCGGACAGATCGGGATGGGCGGCCCTGACCAGCGCCGCGCTGCCCGACACGATCGCGGCGGCGAAGCTCGTCCCCGAACGACCTCCCGGCGTCACCTTCACGCCCGGTGCGGCCAGCGCCACCTCCGGACCTTCGACGCTGACGTCGGGCCGAAACTTGCCCTCTCCGTCCACTGCGGACACTGCCAGCACGCCGAAACCGTTGGCGGGAGCCGTGACCGCCTTGTCGGTTCCGGCGTTGCCGGCGGCGGCCACCACGACCACGTCGTGCTCGGCCGCGTAGCGAAGGCTTTCGTCGAACGTGCCGGTCGCGGAGCTGCCGAGCGACAGGTTCAGCACGCGAGCACCGTGGTCGACCGCCCATCTGATCGCGGCGTTCGCCTCGACGCTGTTGCCGCTGAGCTTGACCGGCAGGATCTTCGCTTGCGGGGCAACACCTACCACCAGCTCGGCCACGTCGGTGCCGTGGCCGAGCTGGTCGCGCGTGCCGGTGCCGAGTTCAGGGAACTCGGCACCGGGCAGCACGGCACCGGCGAGCGCGGGGCGGCCGTCGTCGACGCCGGTGTCGACGACTCCGACGACCACCCCGTTGCCCTTGGACACCTGCCAGGCGTGCTCCAGATCGAGCTGCCCGGAAAGGTCCGCGAGCATCACCAGTGCGAGTAGGAGCTTCATCGCTGGATCAGTAGTCCCACATCAGGAAACCGCTCTGCGGGTTGGTGTTCACGTCGACCTTCTCCTGCCTCAGGATGGTCATGTCCCCGCTGCTGTTGTCCTGTGGACGGAGCCCCATTCCCGGCTTGGAGAACAGGTAGCCGTTGTCCACAAAGGAGTCGAGCAGCTTCTCGTTCCACCAGTACATGTAGGTCGTGTCGTCGCATGGGCGTGCTTCGAGCAAGGCGCCCGGGTCGTAGGTGTTGCCGCGGATCGCCATGCACAATCCGGTGCTGCGGTGGATGATCCGGTACTTCCACCACGTGCGCGGAGAGGTGCCCACCGGTGCATCCTCGGTCAGCCCTCCCGTCTTGGCGACCAGCCAGTGATCGGTGATCGAGCCCGCGCAGGTCGTCTGCACCACCTGGCCCGGCCCGCCGGTCTGGTCGCTCACGGTCAGGCACTTCCCGGTCTGGTTGTTGACGATCGGGGTGGACCTGGACGTCTCCGGACCCGGCTGCGTCGGCAGGGTGAACGCGAGCGCGTCGAACACCATGATCTCGTTGTTGGAAGGCCCGCCGTTGGGCGTGATCGAGCTCAGGCTCACCTTGGGCGTGTTGTTGAACACGAACGTGCCGAGCGGGGCCCAGGTGTTGCCGCTCCACGCCGACTGGTCGACCGTGACGGTCTGCACTCCGCCGTTCGCGGTCTCGATCTTGTACTGGGCCTGTTTGGCCTTGCCGCTGCCGTGCTTGGGGATGAACGCCCAGACGGCGACCTTGCCCTTCAGCAACTTGTTCAGCTGCCACTCTGCGGTGATGGCGGCCTTCTGGTCGACCGGGCTGTTGCTCTTGACCGTGGTCTGCCACATGTGGCCGCCCAGTCCGCTGCCGATCTGGTGCAGATCGACCATGGCGGCGGGTCTGCCGTCAGTGCGGAAGGACAGGGCACCTGACGATGCCGGCCGCGCGCAGTTCGGGTCCCGCTGACTCGGTGCGGGGTGCTCGACGATGTGACTGGTGGAGGGGTTGATCAGGTTCGACAGGTTGCAGGTGGACGGGTAGCTGATCCCGTCCACCGGTTCGGCCGCGAAGTCGGGGTAGTCGTAGCGGATGAACTCGAAACCGCAGGTGCGGTTGCAGTTGTCTTCCTTCCACGACACCGACGTGTGCCACCAGCACCGCAGGTCGTAGTAACCGGAGCCGTCCTGGTGCGCACAGGGGCCGGTGGGCTCGCCGATCGTGCTTTCGTCCTCAGGGGTGTTGGGGTTGTCGGGCTTGTTCGGCGTGTACTGCCCGTCCTTCACGCAGTTGTTGCTGGCGTTGCAGAACGTCCACCTGTCGGGCTTCACGTTGCGGCGGTTGTTCGCGGCGGTGCCGGGGATCCCCGCAGGACCGTCGAGGCCGTTCCACGACGCGGGGCGGAAGAACGGGACCTCGGTGTTCTCGTCCTCGAAGCCCGACGGCGGGTTCGCCGCGAAGCCCATCACCTTCTCCGGGTACGGCCAGTTCTGCGGAGTGGCGAAGTCCCGCGGGTCCTCGCCGAACGAACCGCGGTTGGGGTTGTACTTCGGGTTGGCGGGGTTGTTGGCCCAGCCGAGTCCCCACGCGTTCGGGTCCCTCTCACCGGCTGCGTAGAAGCCGGAGTTGTAGGCCCACACCGCGAGGAACCAGTTCTCGATGTTCGAGAAGTCGTTGTCGTGGACCCGCATGCCCGCGTTCTGGACCTGGTTCCACTTCTCCTGGACCTTCTGCAACCCCGCCGCGATGTTGACCGCGTAGTCGGTGGCCGCCGCCTTCTTCGAGTACGGCAGGGGGTCCGGGTCCGTCCTGCGCATGCCGTCCGTGATCTGCGTGATGCCGTAACCGCAGTCCGCCTTGGCGAAGTCGACGTCCCAGTCGTTGCCGGTGTTCCCGTCGTAGATCGGCAGTCCGTAGTAGTTGCCGATCAACGGGTTGCCGTACTCACCGGGCAGCGCGTGCCGGGACGCCTGCCACATGTTCGACTCCTGGCCCATGATGCCGAGCAGGATCTGCGCGGGCACCTTGCCGTTGCCGTTGGTGTTCACCAACGTCAGTGGCGAGAACACGCCCTGCGGCGTGTACGAGGGCATGCCCAGCCCGTGCCAGTTCGCCGGACGCTGGATGTACAGGTGGTTCTTGACCGCCATGTTCGCGGCCCACTCCGCCTGCTTGGGCTTCGGCTGGTACGTCTGGATCGAGGTGTCGTTGCGCGGAATCGCGCAGGTGTAGCCGGGTTCGACCTCGCGCGGCTTGAGCGCGGCGGTGGCGTCGACGGTGAAGCCGACCTCCTTGCCCGTCTTGAGGCTCTTCGCCTTCAGGTGCCACGCCTGGGGCTCGCCCTGCACCGCCGAACCGGTCGGCCGCTGCTGGGTGATCGCCGTCTCGCCGTTGGTCGACACCTCGGCGAGGACTCCGACGTCGAGCTTGCGGACGAACTGCGGCAGCGCCTCGACCTTGCCCGCCTTGCCGGTGATGAACACCTTGCCCGCGGTCCCTGGCGCGACGCCGAGTTCGCCGGCCTTGCCGGTCGCGAGCGTGGTGACCTTCGCGCCGACACCGGCCGTGGCGCGCTGGATGCTCACCTTGGTGGTGTCCTCCGGCGCGACGAACACCACGCCGTTCTCGGCATCGGGACGCAGGAACGACGGCGTGCCCTTGGTCTGGGCGAGCCGCTTCTTCTGGCCGTCCCTGCCGACCTTGAGCACTCCGCCGATGCTCGCGACCGCGAACCCGTCGCCGAACGGAACGGCGGAGGTCAGCTGACCGTCGAGGTCGGTGGGGCTGCTGAGCTGGGCGGTCTTCGTGTCGACGGTGAGCAGCCGCGTCTTGCCGCGGTCCTCCTCGCCGCCCTGGGTGAGCGCGACCGTCTCACCGGTGCCGCAGCCGGGATTGAAGTACGCCAGCGTCGTCTTCACCGGCAGGTGCTTCACCTCGCCGGAGACCAGGTCGACGACAGCGGTGAGGCCGCCGCGCGCGAACAGCTGGTCCTTGTTCGTGAACGTGCGCGGTGCGTAGACCACCACGGCCTTGTTGCCGTCACCGGTGACGCAGGCGTTGCCGATCCACTTGTCGGTCTCGACCGACTTGGTGCCCAGCGTGGCGACGGTCCGCCACGAATAACCGGTCCTGGCCTCCGCCACCAGCAGGTGGAACCCGTTGCCGTCACCGGAGGTGGTCCAGAGCCGGTCACCGGACTGCTGCCAGCCCTGGCCGAGCAGCTCCTGGCGCTTCTCCACCGGTACGACGGGAGGTTCGACGGGTGGCTTGGCCTTCATGACTCCCGGTGCGTCGGGATTTCCCGACGGAACGACCGGAACAGGTTTCGCGTCGGCTTGACCTAACGACGCGAGCATCAGTGCCGCGGTGCTCAACGCGACAAGAGCTCTTTTTCTCAATGTTCGATTTGCGGACAAGTCACATCCCCCAGATGTTTTGCGTATACCGAACAGACCTGTGGTCGCACGAACACGTGCGTCGACAGGCTGGCTACAGGGTGTTTGGCGCCGCGTTTACCTGATCAGCGCTTGGAGGTGACCCAGAATCCCTCGATGATGTCGTTCCAGTCCGAGCCGACCCACTTGACGTCGCCGTCGGTGCGCATCGAAGGGCCGGAAGGCCAGTACGCGACGTCATAGGAGAAAGTCGTCCAGCAGGCGCCGTGCACCGTCCAGGACGAGATCCGGTTGCGCCAGCTCGGGAAGTTGTTGTCGTCCATGTTGATCCGGTAGCCGGACAGGTCGCAGGAGCCCGCGCGGCCGTACCACGTGATGATGCCGGAGCTGGCATCCCAGTTGGCGTTGTCGTACCAGCTCATCAGGGGTGAGTCTGCCGCGGCGCCCGCCGTTGCGGCCTGGAGCTTGGCCGTGCCCGGCTTGGTGTCGCACGTCTTCTCGGCGGGCCGCCCGCCGGGCTTGTCGACCATCACGACGCAGAAGTTCTCGGCGGGCGCCGCGGTGGCCGGCAGCGCGGATCCGACCATCAGCGCACTTCCGAGCAAAGCGAGAAGAGCTGAACGCACGTGTCCCCCCAGATTGTGAATGTCCCGGCTGAATCTGCGCGTCCGCCATTTTGGGCAGGACGAACCGGCCCGCGGCTTGGCGCGGGCATGGCGATGAAAGTAGACGCAGACACGTTGCCGAAAATCCGCAACGAAACCCGACATGTGCTCGGCTTGATGCTCTCCGAGACGCCCCCAGTGGGCCCTAAGGCCCCGTGCGCTGAGTGCCTCCCCAGGGACTCAGACAGAATGGATTCAACCGGTTACCCGCGGCGACGTCAAGGCTGCCTTTTGTAGCAACGCGGAAGCTCGTAAAACACGAAACGGGGCTGACGCGTGTGCGTCAGCCCCGTTTCATGATCTTTTCAGTTTGTCCGGCCGGTCCCGTTTGTCACGTGTCGCCTGGACTGCGGCCACTACCCGGGTCGCCGGGGTTCGGCCTGCCCGACGTGCTCGGGTTCGTCGGAGGCGTCGGGCACAGCAGACCCTGGCACGGCTCGCCCGAAGGCTTCGTCGGCTTGGTGGGCTCCGTCGAAGGGGTGTTCGAAGGCGTGTTGGACGGGGTGTTCGACGGGGTGTTCGACGGCGTGTTGGACGGCTTCGGCGGGTTGAAGTTGCCGAGCGGCTTGGGCTTGGGGAACTTCTCGGCCTGGGTGCCCTGGAGCGCCCCGTCCATGAACTTCTTCCACATCTGCCCGGGGAGGCCGGAGCCGAAGATCGGCTTGCCCTCCTTGTTCTTGATGGCGACGTTGCCGGCGTCCTTGCCGACCCAGACCGAGGCGGAGAGCTGCGGCGTGTAGCCGACCATCCACGCCTTCGAGTTCTGGTCGGTGCTGCCGTCGAGTTCGTGCGTACCGGTCTTGCCTGCGCACTCGCGGTTGTTCGCACACGGGATCTTCGAGTAGCCCGGGATGTCCTTGAGCGTCTCGGTGACGTTGTCCGCGATGTCGCGGCTCTTCTCCTCCACCGGGTCGAAGGCGGGCACCGCCTTGTCCGCGTGCTGGTAGAGGATGTCTCCGCTGGGCCCCTGGACCTTGGTGATGAAGAACGGCTCGCGGTAAATGCCGCGCGCGGCGAACGTCGCGAACGCCGACGCCATGTCGAACGGCCGCACCTGCGCGTTGTCCGCGCCGATGGCGATACCGGCGTTGGGCTGACCGCCGCCTTCACCGACCAGCAAGTCCTGCATCTTGCCGTTGACCGGGACGCTCTTCGGGATGCCGGCCTCGTGAGCGGCCTTCGCCACGGCCACGGTGCCGGTGCCGTTGTTGCTCGCCACCATGTCGTAGAACACGGTGTTGAGCGACTCCTTCATCGCCTGTTTGATGGGGCACTGCTTGCCGCAGGTGGTGGGACCGGCGTTGCGGATCGGCACCCCGGCGATCGTGCGTGGCGTGGCGTCGTAGGTGTCGCCGATTCCCTTGCCCGACTTGAGGGCGGCGACCAGGTCGAACGGCTTGAACGACGAGCCGGCTTCCTGGATCGTGCCCTTGGCGTAGTCGATGCCCTTCAGGCCGTCAGCGCCGGGGTAGTAGGCGCGAACCGCGCCGGACTGCGGGTCGATCCCGGTGAGCGACGTGCGCAGTTCCGGGTCCTGGCCCGCCATGACGGAGTTCACCGCGTCGTACGCCGCCTGCTGCATCTTCGGGTCGATGGTCGTGTGGATGGTGACGCCGACCTTCTGCGCCTTCTCCATCGTGATGCCGACCATCTCGCTGTCGATCTCGTTCTGGACCTGCTGGCTCACCCGAGCGAGCGGTCCGTCGAGGCCGGCGGGCTGGGTCTCCTCGAACGCGAGCGGCTTCGGGAACTTCCGCGCGTCGTAGTCCTCCTGGCTGATCCACTTCTTCTGGACCATCTGGCCCATCACGAATTCCCAGCGCTTCTGGGCGTACTCCTGGTCCTCGGACCAGGAAGGCGTCTGGATCATGCCCGCGATCAGCGCCGCCTCGGACGGCGACAGCTCCTTCATGTCCTTCTTGTAGTAGACCTGCGACGCGGCCTTGAAGCCGTTCGCACCACGACCGAAGTACACGGTGTTGAGGTACGCCGTGAGGATCGTGTTGTGGTCCGACTCGTTGCTCATCTTGAAGGCCTTGACGAGCTCGGTGAACTTACGAGTCAGCGTCGGGTCCTCGTTGCGGGTCGCCTTCTTGATGTACTGCTGGGTCAGACCGGAACCACCACTGCTGCCGCCGGTCGCCTGGATCCAGACGGCGCGGACGATGGCCTTGGCGTCGAAGCCGGGGTTGTCGTAGAAGTCGGCGTCCTCCGCGGCCATGACCGCGTTCTTGACGTTGTCCGGAATCTCCTCGTACGTGAGCATCGTGCGGTTCTGACCAGGCGAGGTGATCTTGCCCATCTCGGAGCCGTCCGAGTAGAGCAGGGTGATCGTCTTGTCCTGCTGGTCCGCGATCTCGTTCGGCTTGGGCCAGTCGACCAGCGGGTACGCGACGGCGACGGCGATCACCGGGCCGAGGATCATCATGCCGATCGCGACGAAGGCACCGATCCGGACGCGCTTCCAGATCTTCTTCTTGCGCAGGCGGCGCTCCTCCTCTTCGGTGAGCTCCGGCTCGTCGTCGTAGTACTCGTCGTCGTCATCGTCCGCGATGCCGGCCATGAGGAACTCGTCGTCCGGCTCGCGGTGCGTGATCAGCTCGGGTTCGCGCTGCGTCGGCCGGTTGACCGGCGGCAGCTGCGTGGTCCGGTCCTCACCGGGCTTGCGCGGGGGCATGCCAGGTCGGCCGGGGCCGCCCGCGGGGCCACCGGGACCGCCCGGCCCGCCAGGACGACGGCCGCCGGGAGGCGGGGTCATCGGCATGCCGCCGGGAGGCGTCGGGGGACGGCCACCAGGACCGCCGGGGCCGCCAGGGCCACCGGGACCGCCCTGAGGGCCGCCGGGACCCTGCGGTGGTCGCCCTGGGCCGCCCTGAGGCATGCCAGGCCCACCGGGCGCACCCTGCGGACCGCCTGGTCCGTTCGGGCGGCGTGGGGGCTGCTGCTGTGGGAAACCACCGGGTGGCGTGCCACCCTGAGGAGGGCGCGCGAAACCACCGGGTGGGGTGCCCGGTCGTGGCTGATTCGGGACATCACGCCTCGTGCCACCGCCGTCCGGGTCGTCCCCGGTCGGCCACTGTGGCTCGCCTCCGCGCTGTCGGTCATCACCATGTTGGTCGTTCACGTGAAAAGGCCTCCCAGACCGGCGTGCATCAGCACACGGTTCGGTGGTCGTACTTCATTCGGAGCAGTGTCACCTGTGGGTCATTCCGCCGCAGTCCTCCTGCGTGGCTTTTCCAGCCCACGCTTCCCCAGGACGTATGACTGCACCAGGTGGTTCCAACTGCACGTGCGACAAACTTCAACTAGGTACACGGAGAACTCGTCGAAGAGGTTCGCCATCTTCACCAGTTCTTCAGGTGTCCGCGCCGAGCCGGCCGCGTGCTTGAGCTCGTCACCGTAGACCCACGACACGTGCGTGAGCGGTTCCTTGCGGCACACCGGGCAGGGCACTTCGGTCGCCGTTCCGTGGAACTTCGCAGCTCGCAGCAGGTACGGGTTCGCGTCGCAGACCTCCATGGTGCCCGTCCGGCCCGCGTAGACCTCCGCCAGCAGCGCACGCCGCTGCAGCGAGTAGTCCACCACCTGCCGTTGGGTCAACACGTCACCAGAGTACGTGCCGCCCGCTTTCCGATGATGGGCCGTTCAGGGCAGCGGAGGCCGGCGCGGTATCACCGTGTGCCACATCCCACAGTTGAGAGGACCCATCGATGTATCGCGGCGATATAATCACCTCACCTATCGGTGCAGGTGCGGGGAGGTGACTCGTGTTCGAGTTCGCGCTGCTCGGCCTGCTGCACGAGGCGCCCATGCACGGCTACGAGCTGCGCAAGCGCTTGCATGACCTGCTCGGAGCGTTTCGCGCGTTCTCGTACGGATCGCTGTACCCAACTTTGCGGCGACTCCAACGTGCGGGCCTGATCGTGGAGGAGGGGCCGGAGGAATCGGCTCTTTCTTGGGGACGTCGGGCTCGCAAGGTCTACAAGCTGACCCCGGACGGCAAGGAGCGGTTCGCCGATCTCCTGGCCAACGCGGGGCCGCAGACCTGGGACGACGACTCGTTCGGGGTCCACCTGGCGTTCTTCTCGCGCACGCCGGCCGACGTCAGGATGCGAATCCTGGAAGGCCGCCGGCGGTGTGTCGAAGAACGCAGGGAGGGACTCCGCGAGCGGCTTACGCGCACGGGCGAGCAGATCGACCGCTACACCCGTGAGCTGCACAGCCAGGGCCTGGAAAGCACGGAGCGCGAGGTGCGGTGGCTCAACGAGCTCATCGCGCACGAAAAGTCCGAGCAGGACGAGTAGTACTCATCGTTGATCAAGGAGGACTCGGCAATGGGCGGAAACCGCCGCACCGTTCGAGTGGCCATCGTCGGGGTTGGCAACTGCGCGGCGTCGCTGGTGCAGGGCGTTCACTACTACGCGGACGCCGACCCGAGTGCCCGCGTGCCCGGCCTGATGCACGTGCAGTTCGGTGATTACCACGTGCGCGACGTCGAGTTCGTGGCCGCGTTCGACGTGGACGCCAAGAAGGTCGGTGTCGACCTCGCCGAGGCGATCTTGGCCAGCGAGAACAACACGATCAAGATCGCGGACGTGCCGCCGCTGGGCGTCGTCGTGCAGCGCGGGCACACCTACGACGGTCTCGGGAAGTTCTACCGCGAGACGATCGAGGAGTCCGACTTCGAGCCGGTCGACGTCGTCGCGGCGTTGCGCGAGGCCGAGGTCGACGTGCTCGTGTCCTACCTGCCGGTGGGCTCCGAGGACGCGGACCGCTTCTACGCCCAGTGCGCCATCGACGCCGGTGTGGCGTTCGTCAACGCCCTGCCGGTCTTCATCGCGTCGGACCCGGAGTGGGCGGAGAAGTTCCGCGCGGCCGGTGTGCCGATCGTCGGTGACGACATCAAGTCCCAGGTCGGCGCCACCATCACGCACCGCGTGCTGGCGAAGCTCTTCGAGGACCGCGGCGTCCAGCTCGACCGCACCATGCAGCTGAACGTCGGCGGCAACATGGACTTCCTGAACATGAAGGAGCTGGAGCGACTGGAGTCCAAGAAGGTCTCCAAGACCCAGGCCGTCACGTCCCAGGTGGACCGCGAGATGGGCAAGCGCAACGTCCACATCGGCCCGTCGGACTACGTGGCGTGGCTCGACGACCGCAAGTGGGCCTACGTGCGCCTCGAGGGTCGTGCGTTCGGTGACGTGCCGCTGAACCTCGAGTACAAGCTCGAGGTGTGGGACTCCCCGAACTCCGCGGGCATCATCATCGACGCGGTCCGCGCGGCGAAGATCGCCCTGGACCGGGGCATCGGCGGCCCGATCCTCTCGGCGTCGTCGTACTTCATGAAGTCCCCGCCCGTGCAGTACTCGGACTCCGAGGCCCACGAGGCCGTCGAGAAGTTCATCCGCGGCGAGGTCTGACGCGCTGAAGGGCCGCCCTCTCGGTGAGGGCGGCCCTTTTCGTTCAGCGCTTCGAGAGCCGCAGCTTCTGCCAGCTGCCGTCCGCGGTCCATCCGCCGTCGACGGGCAGCGCGACACCGTTGATGTACCGCGCGTTGTCGCTCGCCAGGAACCGCACGGCCTGCGCGATGTCGTCCGGCGCAGCGAACCTGTTCATCGGCACGTGGTCCGTGATGTCCTCGTCGACGTAGTAACCGCCGGCCTGCGACTCGACGTCCATCTCGGTCTTGACCCAGCCGGGGCACACGGCGTTGACCCTGATCCCTCGCCCGCCCCACTCGACGGCGAGCGTGCGGGTCAACCCGATCAGCCCGTGCTTCGTCGTGTTGTAGGCGGCCCGGTCCGCCACGCCCTGCAGCCCGGCGACCGACGCGATGTTGACGACACTGCCGCTGCCCTGCGCGAGCATGATCTTGCCCAGCGCCTGGGTGAGCAGGAACGGCCCGGTCAGGTTGACCGACATGATCCGCTCCCACTGCTGGAGCGTCGTGTCCTCGAACGGCACGATGCCGGCGATCCCCGCGTTGTTGACCAGCACGTCGACCCGGCCGTGAGTGCTGGCCACGTGATCGGTCAGCCGCTGGACGTCCTCGGCGCTGGCGACGTTGCCGACGATCCCGTCCTTGCTCTCCTGCAGGTCGAACCCGACGACGGCGAACCCGTCCTCGCGCAGCACGTCCGCGATCCGCAGCCCCATGCCCTGCGCCGTGCCGGTGACCACAGCAACTCGTTGCGTCATGAGCGCGACGCTAGAGAGCGGCGCTGGTCAGCAACAGGGACCGCAGGGTGTTCGTGGTCTCAGCCCCAGAATCAGTCGGGCCGGGCCCCCTCCCCGGCCAGCAACAACCCGCTGAACTGACCGGCGCGTCCCACTGAGACCGGCCGATCACCGCTAGCGTCGGGGAGTGCGCACGCTTCTCGTCGCCCTCCCCGGCCTGATCCTCGCCGGCATCGGCCTCACCCACCCGCACCACCTCGACGCGTCGACCGCCGAGTGGTGGCAGAACATGCACATCATCCTGGCGGTGATCTTCCCGCTTCTCGGTGCCGCGCAATGGGTTCTGCTCGAGGACAGCCCGAAGTACGTGCGCTACCCGGCGCGGGTCGTCGCGTTCGGCTTCGTCGTCTTCTACGGCGCGCTGGACGCGTTGGCGGGCATCGGCGGTGGCGCCATGACGCTGGCGAACGGCGGCAGGTCGCCCGCCGACGAACCGCTGTTCAAGATCGGCAACCAGCTCGGGACCGTTGGCGCGTGGTGCTTCTTCGCGGCCAGCATCGCCATCGCCGTGTGTGCGCTGCTCCAGCACAAGCTCAAGGCGATTCCGGGAGCCGCGTTCCTGCTGGCCGGCAGCTTCCTGTTCCTCGACAGCCACATCTACTGGCCCAAGGGCGTCATCGCCTGCACGTGCATCGCGATCGGCATGGCCGCGATCAGTTTCGTCAGCCCACGCCCGGCGCAATAGCCGTGTAGCCGCCGTCGACCGCGAGAACCGCGCCGGTCACGAACGACGCGCGGTCCGACAGCAGCCACAGCGCCGCTTCGGCGACCTCGACCGGTTCCGCCAGGCGCTTCAACGCGTTCCACGACGCGGCGCGCTCGCGTTCGCCGGGCATCGAGAGCCACGGGCCGGTCTGCGGGGTGTCGATCACGCCCGGATTCACCGCGTTGACGCGGACTCCGGACCGGCCGTACTCGGAGGCGGCCGTCTTGGTCAGGCCGATCACGCCGTGCTTCGCGGCCGAGTACGCGGAGGCGAACGCCGTGCCGAAGAACGCGGCCGTGCTGGCGTTGTTGACGATCGCGCCGCCGCCCGTGAGGAGCATCGCGCGGATCTCGTGCCGCATGCACTGGGCGACGCCGGTCAGGTTCACCGCCAGCGTCGAGTCCCACGCGGTGCTGTCGGCCAGCACCACGCCGTCCGGGCCAACACCGGCGTTGTTGAAGGCCACGTCCAGGCGCCCGAACCGTTCCACCGCAACGGACACGGCCTGTTCGCAGTCAGCGTCCACGGACACGTCCGCGGTCACCGCCACACCACCGATCTCGGCGGCCAGTGCGGTGATCCTGTCCTCGGACCTGGCGGCCAGCACGACCGAGGCCCCTTCCGCGGCGAACAACCTGGCGGCGGCCGCACCGATTCCCGTCGACGCGCCCGTGATCAGGGCGACTTTTCCCCGCAGCAGCATGTGCGGAAGTTACGTCAGTGCGCCCGGCAGATCCGCGATAGAAGACAGAACCGTCACTTTCGTCAGCACCTCCGCGGCAGGCGGGAAGTGCGGGTTCGGCACGGCGAGCACGGTCATCCCTGCCGCCAGCGCTGCGCGCAGCCCGTTGGTCGAGTCCTCGACGGCATAGCAGGACGCCGGGGACACCTGCAGCCGTGACGCCGCCAGCAGGTAGACGTCCGGCGACGGCTTGCCCGCGGCGCACTCCTCCGACGACACCGCGACGGGCACCGGCAGCCCGGTCACGTCCAGGAACACCTTGATCAGCACGGCCGGAGCCGACGACGCGATCGCGACGGGGAACCGTGACGCGACGGACCGGACCGTCTCGACAGCGCCCGGGATCAGCGGCAGATGCGCCGCGTAGGCCTTCTCCATCTCGGCGATCACACCGCCGGATGCTTCCTCGGGCGTCAGCTGAACACCGACGGCATCGACGAGGTAGGCGCCCCACTCGGGCGTCGACATCCCCTGCATGTCACGGGTGGCGGTGGGAGTCCACACACCGCCGTGCGACGCAGCGAACGCCTGGCGCACCTCGTCCCACACCTGCTCGGAGTCGATCAGCACGCCGTCGAGGTCGAAGATCACCGCATCCACACCCGAACCGTACCCTGTGGCGCGGAATACTTCGCCATGCTAATCACAATCGGTTAGGCTGGCTAAGTGAATTTCAAGGCTCAGCCCAAGCAGGTGTGGATCACGGCGTTCGCCGCGGTCATCGCCTTCATGGGGATCGGGCTCGTGGACCCGATCCTGTTGTCCATCGCGGAGGGTCTGCACGCAACACCCGCGCAGGTCACCCTCCTCTTCTCGTCCTACCTCGGTGTTCAGGTCGTGGCGATGCTCTTCACGGGCGCCGCGACGGCGAGGTTCGGGGCCAAGCGCACGCTCGTCGGCGGGCTCGCGCTGATCGTCATCGCCACGCTGGCGTGCTCGGCGGCAGGGAGCATTGGCCAGCTCGTGGGGCTGCGGGCCGTCTGGGGGCTCGGCAACGCGTTCTTCATCGCGACCGCGCTCAGCGTCATCGTCGGCGCGGCCAGCGGCGGGCAGAAGGCCGCGATCCTGCTCTACGAGGCCGCCCTCGGTCTCGGTCTGAGCGTCGGGCCGCTGCTCGGCGCCCTGCTCGGCAGCATCTCGTGGCGCGGGCCGTTCCTCGGCACCGCGATCCTGATGGCCGTCGCGTTGATCCTTTGTGCAACGTTCCTGGCCAGGGACTCGCACGAAGAGCGCCAGAAGATCAGCGTGCTCGATCCGCTGAAGGCGCTGCGCAACCCCGTCCTGCTGCGCACCTCGATCGGTGCCGCGCTCTACACGGCCGCGTTCTTCACGGTGCTGGCCTGGTCGCCGTTCGTGTTGCGGTGGGGTGCCGTCGAGATCGGACTGATCTTCTTCGGCTGGGGCGTGTGCGTCGCGGTCTCCAGCGTCTTCCTCGCGCCGCGGCTCGCGGACCGCATCGGCGAGAAGCGCGCGATCATCGGATCGGTCCTCGCGTTCGCGCTGCTCATGCTCGTGATGGCGGTGCCGGACAAGTCGCTGCTGGTGGTCGCCGTCATCGTGAGCGGCCTGGTCAGCGGCCTGCTGAACACGCTGTTCACCGGTACCGCGATGAGTGTCGGCGACGCGCCGCGGCCGGTGGCGAGCGCCGGGTACAACTTCCTGCGCTGGCTAGGCGGTGCGCTGGCGGCGACGTTCGTGAGCCACCTCGCGCAGCCGTTCGTCGTGGCAGCGGTTCTCTGCGCGATCGCCGCCGTGCTGCTGGCGTTCAACCGAACTGATACGCGCGAGGTACCTACGGAAGTCGTGATCGCGAGCGAGCAGCTAGTGGGTTAACAAAGGGTGAACTACGGTCGGTTCCGGTTCCCGCACCGACCGTAGGAGGCCACCACCATGATCCCTCTGCCACTCGTCAACCATCGCGTCGGCAGAGCAGCGGTGACATGCGAATACCGCTGCGGCGATGCCTGCTTCCACGAGGTTCCGAACACCTCGGACAACCCCTACTTCGGTGATCTGGTCAGCCGCCGCACCGCGCTCAAGGCCGGCGCGGTCGTCGCTGCCGCCGCCACCGTCTCGCTGCCGGCGACCGCCGCCGCCGCACCCGAGTCCCAGGGCCGCCCACCCAGAGGACTCGACTTCAAGCCCGTCGAGGTCAACACCAAGGACGAGGTCGTCGTCCCCGAGGGGTACGAGCAGGGGATCGTGATCCGCTGGGGCGACCCGCTGTTCCCCGGCGTGCCCGAGTTCGACTTCTACAACCAGACCGCCGCGAAGCAGGAGAAGCAGTTCGGCTTCAACTGCGACTTCGCCGCGATCCTGCCGCTGGATCCGTTGGAACTGACCGGAATCATGGTCACCAACCACGAGTACACCAGCGAGCCGTTCATGTTCAGCGGCTACAACGCCGCGAACCCCACCGAGGAACAGGTCAAGATCGCCTGGGCCGCGCACGGCCTCTCGGTGTTCATGATCAAGCGCTCGCTGTTCTCCGGCCACTACAAGCCGCGCTTCAGCAAGTACAACCGCCGCATCACCCTGAACACGGCGTTCGAGGTGCGCGGTCCGGCCGCGGGCAGCGACCTGCTGAAGACCTCCGTCGACCCGACCGGCAAGAAGGTCTTCGGCACGATCAACAACTGTTCCGGTGGCGTCACGCCGTGGGGCACGATCCTGTCCGGCGAGGAGAACTTCAACCAGTACTTCGCGAACGCCGCCGGCCGCAACGACCCGAAGCTGACCCGCTACGGCGTCACCGGCACGGCGACCACGCGCAAGTGGGAGCGGTTCGACAAGCGCTGGGACCTCGCGCAGGAACCCAACGAGGTCAACAGGTTCGGCTGGGTCATCGAACTCGACCCCAACGACCCGGACTCGACCCCGATCAAGCACACGCACCTCGGCCGGTTCAAGCACGAGACCGCGAACATCCGCGTCGCGAACGACGGCCGCGTGGTCGCGTACTCCGGTGACGACGAGCGGTTCGAGTACATCTACAAGTTCATCTCCAACGGCAAGATGAAGCGCGGCAACAGCAAGGCCGCGCGCCGCCACAACATGACGCTGCTCGACGACGGCACGCTGTACGTCGCGCGGTTCAAGGGCGACAGCCCGGTGAGCGAGATCGACGGCACCGGAAAGCTGCCCAGCGATGGGAAGTTCGACGGCTCCGGTGAGTGGATCCCGTTGGCCGCAGGCAAGAAGTCCTTCGTGCCCGGTATGACCGCCGAAGAGGTCTACGTCTTCACGCGCATCGCGGCGGACAAGGTCGGCGCGACGAAGATGGACCGTCCCGAGGACATCGAGTGCCACCCGCGCACCGGCACGATCTACTGCGCGCTCAGCAACAACGTCGAACGCGGCGTCACGGCGGGCAAGGAAGGCCCGACCGAGCCGAACCCGCGCATCAACAACCGCCACGGCCAGGTCCTGGAGGTCGTCGAACGCCGTGGTGACGCGCTCTCGCTGACGTTCAACTGGGGCCTGTTCCTGGTGTGCGGCTTCCCGGAGGACCCGAACACCTACTTCGGCGGCTACGACAAGTCGCAGGTCAGCCCGATCTCCAGTCCGGACAACGTGGCGTTCGACCGGCACGGCAACCTGTGGATCTCCACGGACGCCGACGGCAAGCTCGACGGGCTGAACGACGGCCTCTACGGCGTGCCGCTGGAAGGGCCGGAGCGCGGGCATCTCAAGCTGTTCCTCACGGTGCCGCGCGGCGGGGAGACGTGCGGTCCGGTGATCGGCGAGCGGGTGATCACCGTGTGCGTCCAGCACCCCGGCGAGGTGGACGGCGCGAGCGCCGACAAGCCCGTCTCCAACTGGCCGGACCGGGGCACCTCGCGGCCTCGTCCGTCGGTCGTCGCGGTGTGGCGCAAGGGCCGCCGTCAGCTGGGTGAAATCGGTTGATCACGCTGCGTGCCGTGATCGTTCGGGAGTAGTACGAGTTCGCCTGCCGTTCACCTTCTGGACGGCAGGCGATCTCGTTGGGCTCTTAGGTTCGGCCAGTTCCCACACTGACCGATCTCGGAGGCCTGCGTGTCCTCACCCACCGATCGGGGCCGCCGCATGCTGCCCCTCCTGCCGACGAACCACCCGCTCGGCCGTCAGGCCGTCACCTGCGAGTTCCGCTGCGGCAACGCCTGCGCGCACGAGGCGCCCAACTCGTCCGCGAACGCGTACTTCGGCGACGTCGTCAAGGAGGTCGTGAGCCGCCGCGGCATGCTCAAGGCCGGTGCTGTCGTCGCGGTCGCCGGCGCCGGTGCGCTCGCGATGTCCGGCGCGGCCTCCGCCGCTCCGGTGAACGTCGACGTCGACCTGAACCTCGGGTTCGGCCACAACAACGACGGACTCAACTTCGAGCCGGTGCAGCCCAACACCCTCGACCAGATCTCCGTGCCCACGGGGTTCCAGCAGGACGTCGTGATCCGCTGGGGCGACGGGGTGCTGGACGACGCGCCGAAGTTCGACTTCGACAACCAGACGCCTGAGGCGCAGGCCAAGCAGTTCGGTTTCAACAACGACTTCTGCGGTCTCGTCCCGGTGCCCGGCTACCACGACAGCTGGCTCATGGTGAGCAACCACGAGTACACGAGCGAGTCGTACATGTTCAAGGACTGGACGCCGACCACCATCACCGAGAAGCACGCCAAGATCGCGTGGGCCGCGCACGGCCTGTCGGTCGTGATGGTCGACCGTGACCCTCGCACGGGCAAGCTCTTCGTCTGTCCGGACGACAAGAAGAAGTACAACCGCCGGATCACGCTCACCACGCCGTTCGAGGTGCGTGGCCCCGCCGCCGGTTCGAAGTTCCTCAAGACCTCCGCCGACCCGACGGGCAAGAAGGTCCTGGGCACGCAGAACAACTGCTCCGGTGGCGTCACGCCGTGGGGCACGATCCTGTCCGGCGAGGAGAACTTCAACCAGTACTTCGCCAACGGTGGCCTGGTCACCGACCCGGACACGAAGGCCAAGTTCGCCCGCTACGGCATCAGCGGCGGCGCGTCGCTGCGCCAGTGGGAGAAGTTCGACAAGCGCTTCGACCTGGCCCAGGAGCCCAACGAGGCCAACCGCTTCGGCTGGATCGTCGAGATCGACCCGCTCGACAAGACGTCGACGCCGGTCAAGCACACCGCGCTCGGCCGTTTCAAGCACGAGGGCGCGAACGTCATCGTCGCCAAGGACGGCCGTGTGGTCGCGTACATGGGTGACGACGAGCGCTTCGACTACATGTACAAGTTCGTCACGGACGAGCGCATGCAGAAGGGCGACTCGAAGCGCGCCCGCGAGCACAACAAGAAGCTGCTGGACTCCGGCACGCTCTACGTCGCCAAGTTCACCGGTGACAGCCCGGCCGCGGAGATCGACGGCACCGGCAAGCTGCCCGCGGACGGCGAGTTCGACGGCTCTGGCGAGTGGATCGCGCTGGCGCACAACGACAAGTCGTTCGTGCCGGGCTTCACCGCGGAAGAGGTCTACGTCTTCACCCGTCTCGCCGCGGACAAGGTGGGCGCCACGAAGATGGACCGCCCGGAGGACGTCGAGCCTTCGAAGCACAACCGCCGGATCTACGCCGCGCTGACGAACAACACCGACCGCGGCAAGGCGGGCAAGGAAGGCCCGACCGAGATCAACCCGCGCAACGGCAACAGGCACGGCCACATCCTCGAGATCGAGGAGCGCCGCAGCGACAACACGGCGCTGACGTTCTCGTGGAAGCTGCTGCTGGTCTGCGGTGACCCGAAGGACCCCGGCACGTACTTCGGCGGATACGACAAGTCGCAGGTCAGCCCGATCTCGTGCCCGGACAACGTCGCGTTCGACACGCACGGCAACCTGTGGATCTCCACCGACGGCAACGCGCTGGCGTCCAACGACGGCCTGTTCGCGGTGCCCGTCGAGGGCAAGCGCCGCGGGTTCGTGAAGCAGTTCCTCACGGTGCCCAAGGGTGCGGAGACCTGCGGCCCGGTCGTCACCGAGGACTTCGTGCTGGTGTCCGTGCAGCACCCCGGTGAGATCGACGGCGCTTCGGCGAACAACCCGCTCTCGCACTGGCCGGACGGTGGCACCTCGCAGCCGCGTCCGTCCGTCGCGGTGGTGTGGCGCAAGGACCGTCGCAAGATCTGCGACTGATCCTTCCGCGCTGAAGATCGCTGTGCGCTGGCTCACTCAGCTGGAATGAACTGGTGCAGCCACCCGTCCGTGTGATGGGTGGCTGCACCGCGGACAGCCGACGGGAACGTCCACATCGGCTGTCTACTGTGGACGGCAGTGCGGTCGAGGCTGCTCCGGTCGACGGTGCGAAGAACGACGTCAAGGGTGCGGTCCCCGAGCTCCTGCTGAAGACCAAGACCGTTCGTGGCGACGGCCTGTTCGGCAAGGTCAGCTACGTGCAGCGGCTCGCGACCGAGGGTGGCGTCGCCCCGTCCGGTGGCTGCAAGGCCGGCGGCCAGATCTCGGTCCCGTACCAGGCCCTCTACACCTTCTTCGCTCCCGCCAACTGAGACGGTACTGAACCGGTCCGCAAATGGGTCCGTACGACGTGAAGTGATGAAACGTGCTGGCTTAGTCCTGGTCTCATCAACTCTTCTGGGCATCCTCGCGGGTGGTGTCGGCTCCACGGCCGCGCCGACCCCGGAAGCCATGAGCGGATCTGACGCGAGGGTCGCACCCGCGGTTCAGGTCCCGTCCGGCAACAAGCTCGTCGCCAAGTTCTACGCAAAGGGTGTGCAGACCTACACCTGCACCGCGGGCGCCTGGAAGGGCCTGGAACCCGCCGCCACCCTGGCGGACCGGCTCGGTCGCGCGGTCGCCCTGCACTCGCGCGGTCCGATCT
The DNA here is from genome assembly GCF_053610285.1 of Lentzea sp. NPDC054927. NCBI lineage: Bacteria > Bacillati > Actinomycetota > Actinomycetes > Pseudonocardiales > Pseudonocardiaceae > Lentzea > Lentzea sp. NPDC054927. The sequence goes on along the minus strand of NZ_JBSGXZ010000004.1, from coordinate 16,049 downwards.
GGGTGTCGACCGTCGACGGCAGCGCGGTCGAGGCCGCACCGGTCGACGGCGCCCGCAACGACGTACCAGGAGCTGTTCCCGAGCTCCTGCTGAAGGCCAAGTCCACCAGGGGCGCGGGCGTGTTCGCCGGCGTCAGCTACGTGCAGCGCCTCGCGACCAAGGGCGGCGTCGCACCCGCCGGCGGTTGCCAGGAAGGCGCCCAGACCTCCGTCCACTACGAAGCGCTCTACACCTTCTCCGCGCCCGCCCTCTGAACCAGCGCCACCACCGCAGCGGTGACCATCGTGATGCCGACGACCCAGAGGCCGGTCTTCTGAGTCCCGGTGATGTCCCGCAACCACCCGGTGACGTAGGGCGCCACGAACCCGCTCACGTTGCCCAATGAGTTGATCAACGCAATCCCGCCCGCCGCAGCCGTGCCGCCCAGAAAGCTCGTGGGAAGCGCCCAGAACGTGGGCAGGGCAGCACAAACACCGATCGCGCACACGCTCACCGCGACCATCGCCGCAACGGGGTTGTCGAGATAGAGCGCGACGGGAATGGCCGCTCCACCAAGCAACATCGGCGCGGCAACGTGCCACTTCCGTTCACCGGTGCGGTCGCCGTGCCTGGCCCACAGGATCATGGCGACCGCGCCGAGGACGTACGGAATCGCGTTGATCAACCCGCGCTCGACGATGTTCGCACCGGGTGCGAGCCCCTTGATGATCGTCGGCAGGAAGAACCCCAGCGTGTACAACCCGTACACGATCCCGAAGTACACGAAGCTCAACGCCAGGATCCGCGGGTGCGTGAGCGCTTTCCTGAGCGGCCAGTGCTCCTTGGCGGGTTCCTCGATCGCTTCCTTCGGCTTGTCCGGCAACCAGAACCACGTGACGAACGCCAGCGCGATCGCCGGCAGCCCTTCGATCAGGAACATCGTGCGCCAGCCGGTCCACTCGATCAGCAACCCGCTGAACGTGGCCCCGAGCGCCGTCGAGATCGGCACCGCCACCATGAACAGCGCGACGATCCGCGCCCGCTCCTTCTCCGGGTACCAGTACGTCAGGTACAGGATGATCCCGGGAAAGAACCCCGCCTCCGCCACCCCGAGCAGGAACCGCAACGCCACCAGCACGGTCCCGTTGGGCACGAACGCCATCGCCGTGGTGACGATCCCCCAGCTGACCATGATCCGGGCGATCCACCTCCGCGCCCCGAACCGGTGCAACGCCAGATTGCTCGGCACCTCGAGCAGCAGATAGCCGATGAAGAACACCCCGGACGCGAACCCGAACACCGTCGCCGAGAGCTTCAACTCCTCCGACATCCCGTTGGGCCCGGCAAAGCCGATGTTGACCCGATCGAGGTAGTTGATGAAGTACAGCAGGCACAGATACGGGAGGATGAGCTTCTTCGGCACGTTACGGTTCCCCCATGAGTGATCGTCCGGTCGCCCTGGTCACCGGGGCATCCAGCGGAATCGGCGCGGCCATCGCCCGCAGTCTGGCCCCAACTCACGATCTCCTGCTAGGCGGCCGTGACGAGACATCCCTGTCCGTGCTGGCCGCCGAACTCCCCGGCGCCCAAGCCTGGCAGTTCGACCTCACGAACCTGGCCAGCGCCGACCTGACCAGCGTCCCGCGCCTGGACGCGATCGTCCACAGCGCCGGCATCGCCCTCCTCGGCCCACTGGCCGAAGCCTCCGTAAACGCGTGGCGCCAGACCCTCGAAGTGAACGTCATCGCCGTAGCCGAACTGACCAGGCTGCTGCTCCCCCAACTCCGCGCCGCCTCAGGCCACGTAATCCTGATCAACTCAGGCGCCGGCCTGCGCGCCAACCCAGGATGGGGCGTCTACGCAGCCTCGAAGTTCGCCCTCCGCGCCTACGCCGACGCCCTGCGCGCCGACGAACCCTCGCTGCGCGTGACCTCGGTGTTCCCCGGACGAACCGACACGCCGATGCAGCGCGACGTGCGACGCCAGGAGGGCGGCGACTACGACGCCACCCAGTACCTGGACCCGGCCTCGGTGGGCCGCGCCGTGGCGTCAGCCGTGCTGGCCACGCCGGACGCGCACATCACCGAACTCGTCGTCCGCCCCCGACCGCGCTGAGTTGTCCACAGGTCCATCAACAGCCTGTGGTTAGCCCGTAACGCACGGTAAAATTGAAATTGGGGGAACCCGGCGCGCACCTGCTGCTGCGCGCCGCCAACGACGCCTATGCACTCGGCATGCGGGTGCCTGCTGACAGAGCGGCTTGAGCGTCGGAGCGGTTCTCGAGCGGGCTGTCCGTGCGGACGATGCCGACCAAACGTTCGTGGAACGGCGCGACAGACCGGATGCCGGCCTCGGTACGTCCTGAGGGCCGGCACCCCGGCGCCAGTCGGTACCGCCGTGCCGTCCGAGCGCCGAGCGGGCCGGCGCGCACCTGCTGCTGCGCGCCGCCAACGACGCCAACGCGGCCAACGGCCCTATGCGCTCCGCAGTCGCCGAGCCACCGCCGTCACGCCTGCCTGGGCCTCAACCCGGTCCACCCGCGTGGACTCCCCGCCGGCCACAACGTGGTCCCCGCCCACCCACACATCGCTGACCCGCCGAGCCCCGGAAGCCCACACCAGGTTCGCCAGCAACTGTGAATCCGGCGCCTCCAACCCGGTGGCAAACGCGGGGTCATCAGCATCGATGTGCACGACATCGGCCCAGCGCCCAACCTCCAACGCCCCGATGTCCGAACGCCCGAGCGCAGCAGCCCCACCCCGAGTGGCCATCAACAACGCCTGCGCCGCCCCGAGCACCGTCGCGTCCATCGCCGAAACCCGCGCGAACATCGCCGCGAGCCGAGCCTCCTCGAACAGGTCCAGGTCGTCGTTGGACGCCGGCCCGTCGGTTCCCAGTCCGACCGACACCCCGGCGGCCAGCATCTCCGGCACCCGCGCGATGCCCGAGGCCAGCTTCGCGTTCGACCCGGGACAGTGCGCCACGCCAACGCCGAATGATGCGTACAGAGCGATGTCGTCGTCGGACAAGTGCACGGAGTGTGCGGACAAAACGCGCCCACCCAGCACGTCCGAAGCCTTCAGCAACGCTGGTACCGATCCGAACTCGGCCCGCTGCGCCTCGTCCTCGAAAGGCGACTCGGCGACGTGCACCATCAGCAGCGCCCCGCGCGCACGAGCCTCAACGGCCACCGCGGTCAACTGCGAGGGAGACAGCGTGTAGGCGGAGTGCGGCCCATAGGCCAGCTCGACCCGTCCGTCCGCGGAGACCAAGCCGTCGGCGTCGATCCACGAAGAGACCTCGTCCGTCATCGACCGCCACGACATGCCCGGCACGTCGAGGATCGCGGAGCCGAACACCACGCGCGAGCCGGCGGCCAGCGTCGAAGACACCAGTTCGGGGCCGTGGAAGTACATCTCGGCGGAGGTGGTCACGCCGTGTCGCAGCATCTCGACGGCGCCCAGCAGCATGCCCGCGCCGACGTCGGCCGCCGTCATCCGTGCCTCGTTCGGCCACATGTGTTCCTGCAGCCACCGCAGCAGCGGCAGGTCCGAACCCAGGCCGCGCAGCACCGTCATCGGGCTGTGCGCGTGGGTGTTCACCAGACCTGGCAGCAGGATTCCGGACAGCGCACGGGTCTCGCCGTCGAAAGCGGGCGCGTCGGAGCGTGCGCCCACGTAGGTGATCCGGCCGTCGACGACGTCCACGACCGCGTCTCGCAACACGGAGCAGGACGGATCGCAGGGCAGGACCACCGGGGCGTGCAGGCGCAGTGACATGCGGGGAATCCTGCCACTGTGATGCCAGTCACAAGCATGCATACATCCGCAAGCCGGGGGAATCCTCGCTCTGTCGGGCGCGGGCCGACCCCCAGGGTCCGCCCCGGCCTAAAACTTCCCCCCAACCAAAGGGCTCGTCGATCAACACCGGCGGGCCCTTTGTGCTTTCCGCGAGCAACCACGACGAGGCCAGGGACGTCACTTGATCATGTCGAAGAAGCCGTGCACTTCCAGTGGGTCCTTCCGGCGCGCGCAGAAGCCCGCCACCCCCAAGCCGCCGACTCGCCGCTGAGTTGGCATGATCACACTCGCACGGGTACGGGCGTGATCATGCGGAGGCATCAGTGGCCGACATCGACCCTCAGAACGACGACCAGTTCAGCGATGCCGAGATGACGCAGGAGTTCGACGTCATTCGCGACTAGCACGGAGCGAGCGCTAGGCGAGCGGCAGTTCGGCGCGGACCGTCCATCCAGTCGGTTCGCGTCGGCCTGCGGAGAACGTCCCGCCCAGCAGTTCCACGCGCTCGCGCATGCCCACGATCCCGTAACCCCCAGAGCCGCCAACGGGAACGCCCGAGGCGATGCCGTCGTCCAGCACGGCCAGTCGCAGCACACCCTCGCTCGAGGACAGCGAAACGTCCACTGAGGACACCGCGGAAGCGTGTTTCTGGGTGTTGGTCAACGATTCCTGCACCAGCCGCAGCACCGAGCGGGCCAGCTCCTGCGGCACCGCGTCCTCCAGGTCGAACGAAAGCCGCACGGGCAGCCCGGATTCGTCGGCCAGCGCCCGCACGTCGTCCATCAACGACGACGAAGCCGCCGGGCCACTGGAAGTTCCGTCGCGCATGGTTCCGACGAGCCGTCGCATCGCGGTCAGCGCCTCCGTGCCGGAAGCCGCGATCGCAGGCAGCACATCGACTTCCCGGTTCAACTGACCTGCCTGCGCGTGCACCACGATCGCCGTGACGTAGTGCGCGACGACGTCGTGGAGTTCCCGCGCCAACGCCATCCGCTCCGCGTTCTGAGCCGCCGCAACGGAAGCAGCCAACTGAGACGTGCGTTCGTTGTCGCGGGCCCGGAAGTACAGTCCACTGCCCACCGCCAGCACGAGCAGGACGCACGCGGCGGTCCCGAAGTTGGTGGCGTCCGGGCTCCACTCGCGGTACTCGACCGCCGACACGATCGGCCAGCCCAGGATCTCGACGGTCGTCATCGCCGCGAGCACCAGCCCGGTTCCCGCTGTCGAACGAGCGCGAGACTCCTCCCGCACGAGGGTCGCGATGGTGGCCATCGCGGCGCCCGTCATCGAGATGTTCGCGCCGCTCCAGAAGAGGTGCGGCTCGATCGCCACACCGAGAAACCGCATGTAGACGCCCACGCAAGCGATTGCGAACGCCAGCGCGAGTGCCGCGTCGAACGGTCGGCGGGGTGCGAGCACGGCGATCACGCAGACCACCACGACGCCCGGCACCTGCCACCAGCCGAGACCGGTCGAGATCGAACCGGTCTCCAGCACGGCTATCCCGGTGAGCGAGAGCGCCAGCGGCCACTGGCGTTTGGCGAGCAACCGCCAGTTCAGTTCCGTGCTCTCCACCCGACACACAGTAAAGCCGAAAGGCCGACCCCGCGTCCGACCGGAGGCTAACCCGGCATCAGCCAGAAGGCTGAGAGGGCGACCTGCGGAAATACCCTCGTGGCGGATGCCGGATTACGTCTCGGTCACGGACTCTGGAGGAGCGAAAGTCGGGGAAACGGAGGACGCCATGTTGTCAGTTGTGTTCACTTGGGCCGCTGCGGTGGTCGGCTTGTTGGTTCTGGCTCTGATGGCGCTCTCGGGCGTCATGATCGACTCCCAGAGGTAGACAGCGCTCAGAACCTTCAGGTGCCAGCGTGTGATGGGGAAGTCAGACGCTGGTCAGGGAATGTTGCTGGCGGAGCAGTTCCGCCAGCCTGCTCGTCGGCTGCGGACGGGTCTCGTCCAAAGCAGCGGTGAACTGTGCGGGCGCACCGGCGCGAGCGCGGTTCGCAGCGGCCGGGTCCAGGCGGAAAGCGGGCCTGGCCGCGGAAGGACGCTGGCGAGAGCGCAGCCACGCGAGACGGTGCAAGGCTTCCGCGTGGTGGTCAGTGATGGTGACAGCCGCTTTGTCGAACGAGTGGAGCACTGCCGCGTTCAGGTGAACGGTGGCCAGGTCCCGCCACAGCGTGCGTTCGGACGAAGTGTCCAAACCCAACGCATCGGCAACCTCACGCGCCACACCGTACGCACCTTCCTCAGCCAGCGAACGCGTGCCGATCTCCGCGCCGACGAACCACGAGTTGAACGGCGCCGCGGGATAGGTCACGCCACCGATCGACAGCCGCATGTTCGCGATGACCGGAACCGCGTGCCAGCGCAGGCCCATCTCGCCGAACCACGGCAAAGTCGGATGCTCCAAAGGAACTTCGTGCACGATCTCGGACGGCAGCGTGAACAACCGCGGTCCCTCGTGCTGGGTCTCCACCACCAACGGCAGCAGGTCGAAGCGCGACCGTCGCGCCGGCGGCCGCCATCCCATGCCCTGCATGGTTTCGGTGAACTGGGTGTACCTGCGGTCCCCCAGCCCATCGGTGTACCCGGCGTACCGGATCAGCTGTTCGTTCCAGATCACCGGTCCCGGCGAACCGGGCGCGTCCGGCGCGAAAACCGTGACCAGCGGCCGAATCTCACCGCCGTTGGTCGCCAGTCGCAGGTGTTCCACGCATTCGCCGGCGACTGCGGCGGCGTTGCGGTAGCCGCGCAGATCGCGGACTTTCAGTCGTCGCCACGGCACACCTGAGGTGCACCAACCGGAATCTCGCAGCGCGATCCGCGCGCCGTACGCGAGTTCGTTGGTGGTGTGGCGGTAGGTTCCGGTCTCGGTGATCTCGGCGCGCACCTGGGCGATGCGGGCGGTCAGCGAGCCTGCGTCGGAGTGCGCCGCGTGGAACATGCGGACGAACTCCTCCGCGACGGGGAGGACGTCGGGGGTCACGGAGCGAGACGCTAAGGCCGGAAGAGCCTCACGCGTCACTGCCACTCGGGGCATTTCGGGTGATCAACACCCGCCACTCCAACGAGTGAACGCTAGACCCACGGTGTTCACCCGATGTGCTTGAGACCTCGATCAGGTGAGGTCGGCGGCAACTTCGTTTCGGCGGAACATCAGGTCGTGCGAGACACGATCTTCGTTCACCGCACGCTGCTCGAACTTCGTGACAGGCCGCCAGTCCGGTCGCGGCGCCCAGCCGTCGTACATGTTGGTCAGCAAACGCTCACCGGAGCACACCTCGAGCATCTGGTCCGCGTAGTGCTCCCAGTCCGTCGCGAGGTGCAGTACACCGCCGGGCTCCAGCCGTGACGCCACCAGCGAGACGAACTCCGGCTGCACGAGCCGGCGCTTGTGGTGCTTCTTCTTCGGCCACGGGTCCGGGAAGAAGATCCGCACGCCGTGCAACGACGCGGGCGCGATGTGGTCGGTCAGCAGGTCGACGGCGTCACCGCGCAGCACGCGCAGGTTGTCCAGCCCGCCGAGGTGCTCGCCGCGCAGCAGCAGCTGGGCGAGTCCGGGCTTGTAGACCTCGACGGCGACGTAGTTCAGCTCGGGCGCGGCCGCCACGAGCTGGGAGGTGGTCTCGCCCATGCCGGACCCGATCTCCAGCAGCACGGGCGCGGAACGGCCGAACCACGAGTCGAAGTCGAGCGGCCCCTCGGGCAGCGACTTCACGTCGTTGCCCATCTTCTCCCAGTACGTGTCCCAGGCGCGCTCCTGTCCCACGGTCATGCGCTCGCCGCGCTGGACGAAGCTGACGATGGAACGGGGGAACTCAGGCCTGGTCACGACCAGAGAGTCTAGGCAATGAGCTCGATGTCCTCGATCTGAGCACGGAGGTCGGCGACCGTGAAGTCGATGGGACGGGCGATACCAGGCCCGTGGTGCGCCGGAACCAGGTGGATCCAGCCGCGGTGGGTGTCGGTGAACTGCACGGTCGTGGGGGTCGCGGGCCCGTAGACGCCGCTCTCGGACGGCACGAACTCCCAGTAGCCGATCTCGCCGAAGTCGGCCCACGGCACGTAGACCCAGCCGGGACGGGACGACAGCAGTTCGGTCACCGCGTCTTCGATCGCGTGACCTTCGGCACGGGACTTCAACTTGCCGCGGTCGAGCGCGCGCAGCCACCACGGCGCGGGCGTGTCACCGACCGCGTTCACCGCGCGGTAGGTCGCGAGGACCTGCGTCTCGTCGGCCTGGTTGACCCAGGAACGACGCACCTCCGCCGGCGCGCTTGCCAGGTCGGGAGAGTTCGGAACTTCGAGCGCATCAGACCACTCGAGGCTGAGCATTGCTTCGACGTGAACCGCCACTGGCCACCTCCGGCACCGGGATAGCCCAATTGAACGCGAATCCAAACGCCGGTGTTGTCCAGAAAGGGGCTTTTCACGGCTTGTTAACAGCACCCTTACGCAACGTGTGACGCCAGGCACGTTGCGCCTTGACCTGGAAACACGATGTACGGGTCGTGCCCATCCTGCCCGCGCTCGCCGTCGTGCTGCCGTTGCTGCTCGCCGCGCAGTCGATCGAGGAGCAGGAGTGGCACCTGGACGCGCTCGACGTCTACTCGGCGCAGGACCAGGCGCGCGGGGACGGCGTGATCGTCGCGGTGATCGATTCCGGTGTCGACGCCCAGCATCCTGACCTGGCCGGGCGGGTCCTGCCCGGCACCGGCTTCGGCAGTTCGAAGGGCACGGACGGCACGACCGACTCCGACGGCCACGGCACCGGGATGGCCGGGATCATCGCCGCGAACGGGAGGAACGGCGGCGCGCTCGGCATCGCGCCTGGCGCCAAGATCCTGCCGATCGCGAGCGCCGACGAGAAGGAGCAGTTCGGGCTCGACGTCGTCGCGGAGAGCATCAGGTGGGCGGCCGACCACGGCGCCAAGGTCATCAACATGTCGCTCGGCTTCTCCAGCACGATGACGCCGACGCTGGTCAAGGCCGTGAACTACGCGATCGAGAAGGACGTCGTCCTCGTCGCCGCCACCGGCAACGAGGGCAAGGAGGTCTCCGCGCCGGCCAACATCGGCGGCGTGATCGCGGTCGCGGGCACGAACCGCGAGGGCAAGCCGTGGAAGTCGTCCAACATCGGCGCGGACACCGTGCTCGCGGCGCCGGCGGAAGGCATCGTCACCGCGGCGCCGGAAAGCGTCTACTCCAGCGGTTATGCCGAGATGGACGGCACGAGCGCGGCGTCGGCGATCGTGTCCGGAGTCGCGGCGCTGGTGCGCGCGAAGCATCCCGAGATGCCCGCGAAGGACGTCGTCAACTCGCTGATCAAGACCGCGAAGGACCTGGCGGATCCCGGCCGCGACGAGACGACCGGGTTCGGCATGGTCAACCCGATGGGCGCGCTGACCGCGCAGTTCCCGCCGGTGGAACGGAACCCGTTGCTGCCTGAGCCGAAGCCGTCGACCACGCAACCGACTCCGACGCTCGTCGCCCAGCGTCCCGAGCAGCCGGCCGCGGAGATGAAGGACCGGCTGCCGTTCGTCGCCGGAGTCGCGGGTGGCACCGCACTGATGACCGGTCTGCTGATCGCCCTGCCCGCCATCAGGTCCAGGCGACGCCAGCCGGTCAATGTGCGTGATACTCCACCGACTCCTTGGTGAGCTGCATGAAGGCTTCTTCCAGCGACCCGCGCTGAGGGCTGAGCTCGTGCAGCACGATCTGGTGCTCCGCCGCGATGTCACCGATCTGCGCGGCCGGAATCCCGTGCACCACAAGGGCTCCGTTCACCGCGTCCTCGGTCACCGTCGCGTGCGCCGCGAGGATCTCGCGCAGCTTCGCGGCGTGCGGTGAGCGCACCCGGACGTGGTCCTGGGTGGCGTCGGCGATGAACTGCTCGGTGGTGGTCTGCGAGATCAGCTGGCCCTTGCCGATCACGATGAGGTCCTGGGCGGTCTGCGCCATCTCCGAGAGCAGGTGGCTCGACACGAACACCGTGCGGCCCTCCTCGGCGAGCCGGTGCATGAACTGCCGGATCCAGAGGATGCCCTCGGGGTCGAGGCCGTTGACCGGTTCGTCGAACAGCAGCACCTCGGGGTCGCCGAGCAACGCGCCCGCGATGCCGAGTCGCTGGGCCATGCCGAGCGAGAAGCCGCCCGCGTTCTTGTGCGCGACCTCGGTGAGGCCGACGATCGCCAGCACCTCGTCGACCCGGCTGACCGGGATCCTGTTGGAGACCGCGAGCCACTTCAGGTGCCCGCGAGCGGAACGGTTGGGGTGCACCCATTTCGCGTCGAGCAACGCGCCGACCTTGCGCAACGGCTGCTTGAGCTCGGCGTAGTGCTGGCCGTCGATCTTGACGTCACCCGCGGTGGGAGTGTCGAGGCCGAGGATCATCCGCATGGTCGTGGACTTGCCGGCGCCGTTCGGTCCGAGGAACCCGGTCACGCGGCCGGGCCGGACGGTGAACGACAGGTCGTCGACGGCCTTGGTCCGGCCGTAGTGCTTGCGCAACCGCACTGCTTCGATCATGGCCTGCTCCCGTTCGTTCGCTCGAAAGACTGATCGGGACGTGGGCCACTCCCCGACGGATGGCCCACGTCCCGCTCCCCCCAACTCAGATCACGCGTCCCGCCGCTTGGCGACGATCAGCGCGACCACCAGCAGTGCGATCGCAATGCCGGCGAAATAGGCCAGCGATCCCCACTGACTCAGCTTGAAGTCGATTCCGGCTCCCGGCTGCTCGGCCGGGTCGCCGCCGGCGAGTTGCAGGAAGTGGTTGGCGTTCTGGAACGGCAGCCACGCCTGGATCTTCACGCCGACCTTCGGGATGATCCCGATCAGGCCTTCGAGCAGCATGTTCCACACCAGCAGGATCGCCACGGCGCCGGCGGTCTGGCGGACCAGGATGCCGACCCCGATCGCGAGGACCGCGCCGATCGCGTAGAGCAGGCCGATGCCCGCGACGTGCCGCCACTCGGAGCCCGTGTTGATCGCGAGGTCGGAAGCGGGCGACATCACCTTGGCGAGGCCCCACGAGCCGAACGCGATGATCTCGCCCAGCACACCGGCGATGAACGCGACCACGACGGTCTTGGCGATCAGCGCGGAGATCCGGTTCGGCACCGCGAGGAACGTGGCGCGGATCGTGCTGAAGCGGTACTCGGTGGTGATCGCGAGCGCCGACATGACCAGCACCACGGCGAGCGCGAGCTGGCTGCTGCCGTACTGCGTCAGGCCGATGGACATCTGGCCGTTGTCGGTGGTGCCCGCGATGATCGCGGTGAGACCGACGCCCAGGATCAGGGCGAGCGCGCTGCACCAGTACGGCGAGCGGGTCGAGAAGAGCTTGATTCTCTCAACTGCCAACAGGGTCATCAGACTCACTTCCCGATCTCTGCGTGGTACTCGACAGCATCGCCGGTCAGCTGCATGAACGCCTCTTCGAGCGAGCCGCGCTGCGGGCTGAGCTCGTGCAGGACAACACCGTTAGCTGCGGCGATGTCACCGATCTGGTCACTCGTCGCACCCGATACGGACAACGCGCCATCCGCGCCGTCACGAACCGTGAACCCCTTGTCCACCAGCAGCGGGCCGAGCTTGAAGAGCTGAGGGCTGCGCACGAGGACGGAGTTACCCGTTGAGCGGTCGATGAACTCCTGCGTGCTGCTCTGGGTGATCAGCTTCCCCTTGCCGATCACGATGAGCTCGCTGGCCGTCAGGGCCATTTCGGACAGCAGGTGGCTCGACACCAGGACCGTGCGGCCCTCGGCGGCGAGATTCTGCATGAACCTGCGGATCCAGAGGATGCCCTCCGGGTCCAGGCCGTTGACCGGCTCGTCGAACAGCAGCACGGACGGCTCGCCGAGCAGTGCCGCGGCGATCCCCAGCCGCTGCGACATGCCGAGCGAGAAGCCACCGGCGTTCTTGTCGGCGACCTGCGTGAGGCCGACCGCCTCCAGCACCGCGTCCACGCGCTTGTTCGGCAGCCCGTTGGACTTGGCGAGCCAGCGCAGGTGAGCGCGGGCAGAGCGGTTCGGGTGCACCCACTTGGCGTCGAGGAGCGCACCGACAGTCCGCAGTGGACGGTCGAGCTCCGCGTAGGGCTTCCCGTCGATCAGCACGCGGCCTGCCGTCGGACGGTCGAGCCCCAGGATCATCCGCATGGTGGTGGACTTGCCGGCGCCGTTCGGACCGAGGAACCCGGTCACCCGTCCAGGTTGGACGGTGAACGACAGGTCGTCGACCGCGACCGTCCTGCCGTATCTCTTGGTGAGGCCGATTGCCTCGATCATTGGCTTTCCCCTCTCGGTGCTGGGACAACTCTCCAACTCCGAGGGGGTCCGCCACATCGCCCTGCGGTCTTCAGCCGCGTCAACTTCAGTCGTCGGGTGCCGCTACCTCCGTCGTAGTTGAATGAGCCACATGGGATACACGGAAGCTCCCGAAGGCTGGTGGCGCGAGTTCGTGCTGGCCAAGCCCGCCCGCACCGGCAAGCTCGCGGTCACCCGTAAGGACGGATCACCGCACGTGGCACCGGTGTGGGTGGACCTCGACGGCCCCGACGTCGTCTTCCTGACCGCACGCGACACCATCAAGGGCAAGTCGATCCTGCGCGACGGCCGAGTGGCCCTGTGCTTCGACGACGAGACGCCACCGTTCAACTTCGTGACGATCACCGGCCAGGCTGTCACCGACGAGGACCCCGAACAGCTCAAGTACTGGGCAGGCCGCACGGCCGCGCGCTACATGGGCGCCGACCAGGCCGACACCTACGCCGATCGCAACGGCGTGCCCGGCGAGATGGTCGTCCGGGTGAAGGTCGACAAGATCGTCGCCAAGATGAACGTGTCCGACTAGGCCGGGAAGAACCGCGACAACGCCTGCACCGCACCGTCTTCCAGCACGGTGCCGGTGACCTCGTCGGCCACCGCCTGCACGGTGGCCGGCGCCTGGCCCATCGCGATCCCGAGCGCCGCCCACCGCAGCATCTCGACGTCGTTGCCGCCGTCGCCGATCGCCAGCGTGTCGTCGGCGGAGATTCCCAGCTCCTGGCGGAGTTCCTCCAGTGCCGAGCCCTTCGAGACGTTCAGCGGCACCGCGGTCAGCCACGCCTCGGTGTGGTCGACGGACCACTCGACGCCGGGCAGCTCCAGCTCGCGAACGGCGAACGACAGCTCGGCCGGCGTGTGGTCGAGCCAGCGCATGACCATCCGCGGGGTCGGGGTGGCCGCGATCTCGTCGAACGTCGTCTCGGTCGTCACGCCCCACAGGTCGTTCGGCAGGAACTGGCCGAGCGAGAGGTTGCCGACGCCGGTCTGCTCGACCGCGAACACGGTGTTCGGCAGCAGTGCCTGCAGCGCCTTGATCGTCGGGCCGGGGTCGAACGTCGTGCGCTTCGTGACCTCTGAGCGCGCCGGATCCCACCACACGGCGCCGTTCGAGCAGATGGCGAACGACGCGGGCAGCTGCGCGGCGATCGGGGTGGTGCCGATGAGGCTGCGGCCGGTGCAGAGCACGACTAGAGCGCCGTGTTCCGTCGCGCGCGTGATGGCTGCTTTCACCGCCGGAGCGATGTGGTTCGAGCCGACAGGGGTCAGGGTTCCGTCGATGTCCAGCGCCACCAGACGCGGTCTCCAGGTCACGTGACGCCACCCTATGCGATGGTCAGTGAACTGTGCGGCGCCGCAAGTGATCTGGGGAAGGTGCGGAATGACGAAGCCGGATGGGTGGGAGTGGCTGAACGAGCTGCCCGAGGAGTGGAAGCCGCCGCAGGAGTTGGAGGTGCCTACGAGTGATCCTGGCGCGAACCTGGCGATCAGGTTGCTGTCCGACGAGAGGGTCCACCACGACGTTCGAGTGTTGCTCGGGCAGTGGATCACCGAACGTTCCCTGTTGACGTTGTGGTTCATGGGCGATAGCGGCGGAGAGTGGGTGAACCTGCGGCGGGAGGCGGAGTTGGCGATCCTCGACAACACGCATCAACACGCTGTGTACGACGCCTGGACCAGTCGTTCCGGCTTGGCGGAGGCACTACAAGAGGCAGTCAGGGCACTCGCCACGGCCAGGGGCGCGGAACCCCGGTAACTGGTAGGGCCTGTCCCAACGGTAGTTGTGTGCGATGGTTAGTGAATTGTGGTTCACTAATGCGGTGGCACGACCTCGCACCATCACCGACGAGCGGATCCTGAACGCTGTCGCGGCGGTCATCGACCGGCGCGGACCGGAGTTCACGGTCGCGGACGTGGCGGCGGAGGCCGGGGTGTCGGTCGGGGCGGTGGCGAAGCGGTTCGGGTCGAAGAGCGGCCTGCTGCAGGCGCTGACCAGGGCAGGCACCGAAGAGGTGGCCCGGCGGATGCGCGAGGCCGGGACCGTTCGCGACGCGTTGCTGACCTGGTTCGACCGGCTGGCCGACCCGGTGGTGGCGACGAACAACCTCGCACAGCTCGGCGTCGACCTGATCGACCCGGAGCTGCGCGCGCTGCTGGCCAGGCACTACGCGGTGCTGGAGGCCGAACTGGAGATCCTGTGCGCGGCCGAGGGGCTGCCGCCGAACGCGGCCCGCGTCCTCGCCGCGCTGGTGTACGGGATCTCGATGGACTGGTCGGTGCGCCCGCGGGGGGAGTTGCTGACACGCACGGCAGAGGACGTCGATCTGGTGTTGAAAGGGATGCGCTGATGGCTACCTGGGCGGAGTTCGCGGCCGAACAGCCTGACTTGGCCGCGTTCGTGCAGAGCAGGTTCGCTGTGGACCGGCACGCGTTGATCGCGACGCTGCGGAAGGACGGGGCGCCGCGGATCAGTGGGGTGGAACCAGATTTCGCGCGTGGTGAGTTGTGGGTCGGAATGATGCCTGACTCGCTGAAGTCGCTTGATCTGCGTCGTGATCCGCGGTTCTCGTTGCACTGCAACACGACTACGGCGTCGATGACGGAGGGCGGGGACGCGAAGGTCAGCGGGTTTGCCGAGTTCTGGGTCGACAAGAGTGACTATCTGAAGGAGTTGTACGAGCGCACCGGCTGGCAACCGAACCCGGACGAGCTCGACCTCTTCCGGCTGACTGTCAGCGAGGTCGTGTCGCTCACCGTCGAGGGCGACGGGATGGTCGTCCTCTCCTGGCGTGAGGGAAAGGGAACTCGACGTGTCACGAAGAAGTGAGCCTGATCTGAGCGGGAAGGTCGCGGTTGTCACCGGGGCCACGCGAGGGGCCGGGCGGGCGATCGCCGTCGAGCTCGGAGCGGCTGGGGCGACGGTGTTCGTCGGAGGCCGGACGACGCGTGAGCAGCAGTCTGAGGTGGGTCGGTCGGAGACGATCGAGGAGACCGCTGAGCTGGTGGATGCGGCTGGGGGCAAGGGGATTGCCGTTCGGTGCGACTTCACTGATCCGTCCGATGTGGACGCGCTCGCGGCGAGGATTGATCGGCTCGACATCTTCGTGGACAACGCCTGGGGTGGCGAGAACCTCGTCGAGTGGGGGAAGTTCTGGGAGCACGACCTCGACAAGCAGCTGAGGATGTGGCGCAACGGGATTGAGACGCATCTGGTGGCGTTGCACCGGCTGATGCCGATTCTTGTGCGCTCGGATGACGGGCTTGTGGTTGAGGTTACCGATGGTGAGGACGGTGAGGCTTACTTCGTGAACCTCACGTACGACGCGGTCAAGAATTCGGTGCGGCGGTTTGGTGAGGTGCTGGCGAAAGACCTCAAGGACGTCCCGAACGTCACGTCGATCGCGGCCACGCCGGGATTCCTGCGGTCCGAGCAGATGCTGGAGACGTTCGGGGTGACCGAGGCGACCTGGCGCGACGCGATCGAGAAGGTGCCCGACTACGCGATTTCGGAGACACCGCACTACCTCGGGCGCGGGCTGGCGCATGTGGCGGCCGATCTTGAGCGCAAGCGGTTCTCCGGGCAGTGCCTGTCGTCGTGGCGGCTCAAGCGCGAGTACGGGTTCACCGACCTCGACGGCTCGCAGCCTGACTGGGGGCGTTGGTACGACGAGGTGGTCAAGCCTCGGATGGCTGGGGTGGTTGTGGAGGCTGACCCTGGGGATTACCGGTAGGGGGCTGGTTTCCTGGGGCTCCGCCCCAGACCCCGCCAATCTGATCAGGGGGTCCGCGCCACTCGCGGGTTGATGGCACGCCTGTTGCGTTGGGCGGCTGCCGGTTGCGTAGGTGGTGCGGTCCGGGCGGGTCCCCGTCACAAGCCGTACCAGAGCGAGCCACAACCAGGCAGGGGTGTCAACTCGACGAAAAGCGTGTCGAGTTG